>JBFZBH010000239.1:0-3662 GCA_041308525.1 Phycisphaerae bacterium
TTCGACCAAAAAAAGTTCGTTGCCGGTCATAGAATAAATTAGCATAGAAACTAACGGAGAATTCTTTATCTCCAATATCCTGAATCCCAATCGAATGAGTTCCACAGATACATTTAATTTCAACTTCTTTATTCATTTTTCGACCTCTCTACTGATATATACACTTATCTATTACAGTGAGAACAAGTCTATTTCTTTTGATTTACCAATACCTTCCTTTTTTCCAATCAGACGAATTATCGGGATCAAAAGCTCTGCTTGTCCAAACTGAGGCTCTCCATATTTGTCAACGAAATCCTTCACATCATCGAGGAACATTTTCTCTGCAGGATTGAGCGTATCTTTTTTACACTTAATAAATTGATATAGTTCAATAAACGCAGCGATTGTTGCACCGGTTGTGATCGCATCAATGCCATAACGATTAACAAGAGAATTTGCCTGGACTATGGTCGGTAAATCGTATATGGACAGATTAGCACCGAGCATAGCGGTATTTTCGAATTCCGGCCCTTCGCTCTTTTCGATTAGATTGCCATTTTCATCCAGCAATTCTGTGTCCCGTTTGCAGGCAACGGGACAATTAAAACAGCTGCCCTTTTTGACCAGGATTTTCTTTTCGCCCGGTTTGGCATTTTTCGCATGATTTCGAAGTGCCTCACCGTCAATTTTCTCGATATCCTGAGGCTTATGGGCTGTATCTTTCATATTATTTCGAAGGAGCTGTCTGTAGCTGTTTATCATCCCCATAATACCGAGAGAGCCCATAGAGGATAATATCCCGTAAGCAGCTTCCTTTCTTGTGAATTTTCCCAAGTCAAGTTTGAGCCTTGCATGATACATCGCGCTTCTCTCATTTTTCGAATCGAAGCTTTCGGTATCAGCTACTTCAATTTCGCTTCTGCTTTCAGAAAGGGCAGCGACAGCATAAAGGTTCTTTGAAGCCCAGACGGCACCAGCACCAGTTCTTCCAAAGGCCTTGCCCGTATCGCTCATCACAGATGCAAATCGCACGAAATTCTGCCCGCCTTTGCCGATTGAAAGAACCTGCAGTTTAGAGCCGTACTTTTTTTGAAGAAATAATCGCTTATCTACAGAATCCTGGGAAACAATTTCCTGAGCATCACAGAATTTTACTTCTTCGCCTGTGACGAGAAGATAAGTCGGCTTTTCAGCTTTTCCGGTTATTATCAATGCATCGTAACCTGTTCTTTTAAACTCTACAGCCCATTTGCCGCCTGCATTTGTGCTGCCGTAAATTCCTGTCAAAGGCGATTTGAAATTCATATGAACCCTGCCACTGGTAGGAACCCCCGTTCCGGTGCAGGGTGAAGTAGAAATTATGATAACATTGTTTTCTGAAAGAGGGTCAACTTCGCTGTAAGGGTTGCGGAATTTGCCCTGCAATTTAAGATTTTGAAAATGCTGAAAAAGAAAAAAGGCTCCGAAACCCCTGCCGCCAAAGAAAAGATGTGCCATATTCTTATCGAGAAGCTCAGCATGCTGCTGCCTGGTGGTCAGGTCAACACGCAGGATTTTGCCCATATAACCTTTTGGCAAATTATTTTCACCGCCGCCAGCCATTATAGCTTCTTTCACATTTTAAAATTCAGTTTCCAACTGCCGCGAAACACTTTCTCCGGAAATTTTATCAGCATTAGAAATATAAATCAATTGTGGTTTTATATGGAAGCAGCTGGATAAAGTGCTTCATCCGCCTTGTATATTATTTTCAATGTAAGAAAAAAATAAAAGACAGCGACAGCTTGCGAGAACTCAATCATTTAAAATGTATGCTATCCTTATTATTGTGGCCGAACTGGAAGCACTCCAAGTTTATATCTGCGGGCTTCGGCTTCCATAAGCTTAATAAGCTGCTGTTTGGTATCTTCCGGCAAGTCATAGGGTTTATAAGATTTCAAAAGCTTATCTACCTCGATGCCGGCGCGTTCGAACAAAGATAATGAGCCGTCACGCTCCCATCGTGACCTGTTTTTCCTGTCAATCGCAGGACCGGTCGTATAGATTTCGGACTTGATATATTTTCTGGTATGGTCAGCAATGATAAGGTTTCTTTCTTTAAGAAGCTCCTGGAAAATCGGCAGCGCTGGAAAATCCTCTTTCGGTTCGATACCGGCAATCATACGATAGGACATACCGCAAATCTCATTGTCAAGGACAAGCTTTTCGAGCGACAGGCAGCTTTCAAAATCTAACATTCCCGGCCCGGAGACACTATTGATTCCAGAAAGAGCAGCAAGTGCTGCGCCAAGACCTGTTTCGATGCCGGCCTGGGCATCGAGCTGCTTTGCGTCGCTGAGCGAAATATATGCCTGGGTCGGAATTTTCAAAAATTTCCCAATTTCATTATAGGCACAATCAATCATCATAGTTTCGATGGCACCCATCGGTGTGGTTTCGAAACGGATATCGAAAATTGCAGGCGACCCTCCGTAAAGGACAGGGCAGCCGGGGCTTGCAAGCTGGCTGATTACAACACCGCTGAGCGTCTCCGCTGTGTGCTGAACAAGAGTGCCGACCAGGGTAACAGGTGCGATGAAGCCTGAAAGCGGCATAGCAATAAATTCGACAGGAATAAAATATTTTGCGCAATCGAGAAGATTTTGCGATGTCACCTCGCTCCATTTTAACGGTGATGTCGGGCAAATGGAAAAGATCGTCAAAGGTTTCTCACGGAGGGCCTTTTCGGATTTGCGGATTGCAACCTGAAAATCCTTCATTACTTCGAATGATTCTATAGTAAATGCACCTGTAACCACCGGCTTTTTGCTGTATAAAAGACTCAGGAACAGCCGGTAGCTGTCAGAAATCTGCTGAGGCACATCAGCAGAAATAATCGCTGTGCTAAGCGCCGCTATATGTTCGAGCTGGTCAGTGACTTTAACGAAATGGATATAATCGGTCGTATTGGCCTTTCGCATTTTGCGGCTTTTCGAATCGACAATATTTAACGCCGTCGAGCCGGGGGTAAAATAAACATTAAAATCGGAAAAATCATGTGTCTGATTGCCGAGGGTATCGAACATTTTGAAAGACTTCGGGACGATCTTGAGAGACTTCTCAATAACTTGCTGTGTGAAAACAGCATGAGATGTCTCCATATTGACCTTGCAGCCGTGAGATGAGAGCATTTTAAGGACGTTTTTATTATGGATTTCAACACCAAGCGAGCAAAGTATATCAGATGCTTCTGAAACAATTTTTTCAATTAGCTCATCGGAAAGGAAGCGAACAATCGGTCTCATTAGATTAACCTTTCAAAAAATTCTCTTTCTCCCTAAATAAAACACAATTCAGCCGAAATTATAACATCTTACGAGGCATAAAATACCAAAAAACCTTCCGATTTGCAAGCAGATTAACCTTTGATCACTTGTGAACCGGTACGGTTTGCTGATAGAAGACATCTCTGAAAAAGCTGTTGACCCAACCCCCAAAATCAATAACAATATTATGATTAATTGAAATGACCTCTGAAAATGTTCGAAATTACGGAATTCTAAAGGAGTAATAAAAATGAAAAACACTGATACCATTAAGACAAGTCTGATTTCCTTCTTCGGCTGCATTATCATAATGATTGCCGGCTGCTTTAAGACCAGCAGTGGTTCAGAAAAACTTGTAGATGCACCGCAGTCACT
>JBFZBH010000240.1:0-3651 GCA_041308525.1 Phycisphaerae bacterium
TAAGTAACACATACTTCGTTACACCATTCGATATAACAGCTATACAAGACGAGGTAAGCTATTACACAATCTTTGTTTACAACACATCAAACAATAATAAGTTAAGTGAGTTTTGGAAATAGGTTTTTATGTTGACTAAAAATGCTTTGTGTCATATAAGTCAATGAAAATAGCGTTTTGTGATAGGACGCTTGTTGTAAAAGTTGGCATAGATAATTCTGATTAGTTCTTCTGACAACCCACCCAATTCCTGCAATTCCAATTCAAAGGACTTGATCTCTTCTTTATATGCTTTCATCAATAAATCTGGGTTCAAATAAGGTGCTAAAAAGCATTGGTTGGCAATGTCTTCAATCCATTTCTCTCAAGGCGTATTCGAACAGGCTCAAATAATATCAGGGAAAAATTGCCTGTCAATACCCTAAGTCATTCAAAGAGCGGCGACAGGACTTGTCGCCGAACCCTGCTAATTTTCTTTTTTGACGTCCAGACCGCAAGCTGAAGGCTTTTTCTGCAGGAGCAATTTTCATCAGCAAGCTCATTTCTACTGTTCAAAACAGATTTGATGAGACTGAGGCAATTTTCAGTTGCCCTTTGAAGGTTTGCCACAATTTCCTGAAGCAGGGTCTGTCTATTTTTTTCATTATGCGGCCGCCAGCAGTCATAATCGCTGACAAGCGCTATTAATGCATAACACATTTGCGCCTCTCTGGCCAGCTTTGCCTCCGGCATCGCTGTCATTCCGATACAATCGCCGCCCCAGAGCCTGTGTAATTGAGATTCTGCGCGTGTAGAAAATTGCGGCCCTTCCATGCAAATGTAAGTGCCCTTCGAATGGACTGTAATATCGAGTTTTCCCGCTGCTTTTACAATTTCCCCCCTCAGCCTGTCACAAACAGGATTGGTCATTTCACAGTGGACAGCGCCGAAGTCCTCGAAAAAACTTTTTTGTTTTCTGTATGTCTTATCAATGAACTGGTCAGCCAAAACAAGCTGGCCGGGTTTAATCGTTTCACGCAGTGAACCGACTGCACCGCTGCTTATCAGGATATGGACGCCGAGCTTCTTGAGGGCAAAAATATTCGCAGCAAATGGAATCTTTGCAGGTGAAAGCCTGTGACCGTCACCGTGGCGGTTAATGAATGCAATAGTTCGCTGCCCGAATTTTCCAACAACGATATCGCTGCTTGGTTTGCCGAATGGAGTGCTGATTTTTTTTCTCTTCACATCTTTAATCTGTTTTATGATTGCGTCACCGAGCCCGGTCCCGCCGATAATCCCGATTATTTTCTCCGGCATATTAATTACACCTCTCTAAAAAATCGTCATTTCTTTTATTATGATAAAAAAACTTAAGACATCTTCCAGCCCCAGATATTATACCAGGCGGCCCAGAACGAAACTATAGAAGCAGCCGAAAGAATAGATAACGCGAAACGCTTGCAGTATATTGCCACCAGTATTCCCGCCAGCGCCTTGACAATGACGGCAGATACTGGTCCTGCTACCGGCCCCAAAATCCATAAAGATACAAGCCTGATAACAGGATGGAATTCCATGTCGGCTCCTTCTGACATCATAAAATAAATGGTGCTCGCGCCATCGGCTGATAAAGCTAATACGAATATCGCCATCAGCGGCCAATACTTCCCCAAGACTTCCCTGTAATTGGCCTTCAATCTTTCTATTATCAGGTTCGCCACATCCTGACCTTTCAATTGGCTTTTATTTCCCATAAACAGGCTGAATATAGTAATTGCTTATCCGGTGATTTACAACTCTTTAATGATTTTAATCCGCCGATACGCTATAATCGAAAAAAACAAGAAAATCTTTTATATACACAGTTGAAGCTATGAATTTGTCTGAAAAAGTAAAACAAAAGGCTTTCGAACTGGGTTTTGACCTCGTGGGAATCACATCTGCCGAGCCGCTCAATCCCCTGGAGGCTTCTTACTTCAAGCAATGGCTCGAAAAAGGCTATGCTGCACAGATGGATTACTTTCACAAGAATTTTGATAAACGGCTTAATCCATCTCTTTTGCTTGACGGAGCAAAATCAGTAATCGTCGCAGCAATAAATTATAAACCGCCGCCCGAAGCCCAGAATACATTGTCGTATCCTGCAGGAAAAATCGCATCTTATGCCCAGTACAAAGATTATACTAACTTCATTGAAAATAAACTTAGAAAACTTGCTGATTTCTTATCATCCATTGCCGGCAGTGAACATAAATTCAAAATCTTCGCAGGCTCAGGTCCTGTTGCTGAAAAGACAATTGCTGCCCGAGCAGGCCTCGGCTTTATCGGGAAAAATCATCTTTTGATAAATCCCCTGCTTGGTCCCCAGCTTCTGCTCGGTGAAATCATAACCACAATCGAATTGAAACCAGATAAGCCGCTCCAGCCCGATTGTCAAAACTGTGATAAATGCATAAAAAGCTGCCCAACCGGTGCTTTGTGCTCTGACGGATTTCTCGATGCCAATCGATGTATCAGCTACCTCACAATCGAACGCAAGTCTGACAGACCTATCGACATCACTTCCAAAATCGGCGACCGCCTTTTCGGCTGCGATGACTGCATTCTTGCCTGTCCGTATTATGAAAAAGCGCCTTTATGCTCCAACAAAGAATTTAAATTTAATCCTGCCCTGGCACACCCTGATTTGAACGAAATTCTCAGGCTGACACAGGAAGCCTTCGATGAAAATTTTTCTAACTCACCGATAAGACGCATCGGCCTTCAGCGATTAAAAAGAAATGCAAGAATTTGCCTTGAAAATGAAAAGCGAAGGACTTGGGAAAAGAAATTTTCGAGCCTTTGAAAGAAGGAAATTAAAGACGCCGGGAGGTATTACGGCGCCACAAAGACATCATCCTCGCCAGTCGGGATTTCAGTGCCGTGGTATAAAGTTGTTCCCTGCAGAGTAAACACATCGTCTCTATCGGATTCGATAAATCGTGTCTTAATGAATGTCACACTTCCGTCACAGAAGAGGATGTTTTGGCCTTTTTTATTGTGGTTGCGGCTGTTGATTTTCAAAAGGTCCTCATTAATCTGCAGCTTGAGGTCATCTAAAGTCTCAGGCAGGTCACAGAAAATCGGGTTCATATCTGTCATTAAAACCTTACGGCCCGTATTAGCTTCGGTTTGGGCCTGCGGGCATCTGATTCTGAAACTGTAACTTACATGCTGTCTGGAAGGAAAATCGCGCAAGTTTGCAACCTGTACTCTATCGTAATTCAATCCTGAGGCACTTTTTACGCCCGGACAAACAAATATTGCAGGCTTTGTAATATAACCGCGCCTGACTAAAAGAAAGATGTGTCTTGTATTCGAAGCATTTTCATTACTGTCAGGCCTGTACCCGACCTTCCACCACGGATCGCCTGCCGCAGTCGCTACCATAGGCAATCTGCCGTTATTGTCACCGCGATAGCTTTGAAATCCTGCTCCCACACCCGCCAGATTTGACTGGCAGATTGTCTTCTGTGCATGAAATCGCATATGCTGAACTGTAGAACCCCATACACCGGCGACAATTAAAAGAACAGCCGCGACTGAAACGAATCGGCTGACATATCGGAAAAACATTTTCGGCTGGGCCTGCTGCTGGGCTTGTTCGTAAGCTATTAATTGTCTGAGCCT
>JBFZBH010000241.1:0-3648 GCA_041308525.1 Phycisphaerae bacterium
AACTGAAAGCCCCATTTCTCGAAGAGCCAGTCCTCGATGGTGTTGATGCGGATGAGGAACTGCCAGCCGCCGATTGCGCCGATTATCGAGCCGGCGAGGCCGATTAAAAAGCCGAAGAGGAGAAACAGGCCCATCAGGCCGCCTTCTGAGACCCCGAGGCTTTTGAGGATGCCGATATCCTTGCTTTTGTGGCTAACTATCATATAGAAGACAACAAAAACAATGAAGACAGTTATTATGCCAATCATTGCAAAGACTATAATCATCAGCCCTTCCTGTGTTTCAGCGACGCCAACCATTACGCGATTATATCCCTTCCAGTTCTGGACAGTAACATTCCCGAAAAGGTTAGCGAGCGGGGCAGCGGATTTTTCCTCAACGAAATCTTTCCAGAGGGATGCAACCCGGGTGACGCCATCGTTTATTTGGACACCATCTTTGAATTTTATAAAAATTGCATTGACGCGTTTCGGCTCATTCGGCTCGGCCATTCCGCACAAAATCTGTGCCTGTTCGAAAGGAATGTATATCGTTTCCCAGTCGGCACTGATTCCGCTTTGAGAGACGTCGACAAGCTCGAAAGTCTTGGCGCGGACAAGTGATGTGCCCGCGAGAGCCAATGTCCCCTTCTCGGTAAGCGGGAAACAATTCAGTTCGAGCTTAATATGTTTAAGGTATTCGGGCATCATATAATTGCCGTTGGAGTCCCTGTCGAATAATATTCCGATGCCGGCGATGCAGCCGGGCTGATTTACATCGTAGGTGTACTGGAATATGTTTGCGATGCTGACTACCTTGTTATATTGAAGCGATTGAGAAAATCCGGTTATACTGTCGTGAAGCCGGGGATTAATTCCCATGATTCTGAGTGGTTTTTGCGAGGTTTCGGCATTTTCGTAACCGGAGGAGGCAACCTTCAAAATTGTATAATTTCTTATGACCGGCGAGATGGCGTCTATTGTTTCCTCTCTTTGAAGCTGCTCGATAAATTCCTCATAATGTGCGAAGCCGACGAGGGAGCTGCTGCTGACAACGCAGTCGCCGGTCCACTGGTGCATTTTGTTTTTAAAATCACGCGTCAGGCCGGAAAGGACGGTAATTACAATCAATACAACAAATACGCAAAGCGCCACAGCAAACAGAGAAAAATAGCTGATGCGTCTTTTAAGAAGATAACGAATTGCCAGAATTATCTTATACATTTACACATCAATCTCTTTTACTTATATACTCTTCTACTTATATACTTTCCTGCTAATATACTCTTCTATTCATATCTTAAAATTTCAACGGGCCTGGCGCGAGCGGCGACGATTGCGGGAATCAGTGCACCGACACAGCAGCCTGCGATTGCGGCTGCTGCTATCGGCAGGACATCGGGCCAGTTGACCTGGTTGGGGATGTAGTTGAGAATATAGGAGCTGCGGTTCCAAAGCTTGAGGCCGAAAATAAGATTTATCCATCGCTCGATCGAATTAATATTTGCGACGATGACCTGCCCTATCGCTGTTCCTGCGGCTGCTCCGATGATTCCGATGCAGAGGCCGAAACCGGCAAAAATCATTCCGGCTGAAGTGCTCGATGCCCCGCAGCTTTTGATTATCGCAATGTCTTTGAGCTTGGTCTCGACTATCATATAAAAAATGCAGAAGACCAGCAGGACTGCAACAGAGCAGACTACTGAAAAAATCAAAAGCAAAACACCCATCTGCTTTCTCAACTCATAAAAATAATCGCGTTCACCATCGGCTATGACATGGGCTGCAAAAGGCTCATCGCCCGACCATCCGATGTCACTTTGGGCAAAATTTACCCACACTGCTGCGATTGCTTCTCTTGCTTTTTCTTTATCGGCGCCGTCTTTTAGCTTTACTTTTATCAGGTTTGCGCTGCCGGTTGTTTCAACACCGGATATAATTTTAAAAAGGTCATCGTAAGGGATATAAACAGTCTGGTCGCCAAGAATAGTATCGGTTCGGGCAATATCGGAAATAACAAGCGGAATGACCCTGCGTTTCTGGCCGATGCCGACCGTTGTAAGAACAACTTTTTTGCCGAGCCAGCGTTCCCTGACGGCCTGCAAATCATATTCGTCGGTCCTTGCGTTAGGTTCGGCTATGATATTTATTCCGAGCCAGGCGCCGTTTGCGCCGGGAGCATCAGGAACATCGAAACTTAACTGTCCTTCTTTTCCTTCCTGGCGAACAAGCTGTTTAGACCAGTCTGAAAAACCTGTTTCTCTTTTGATGTCGAGCCCTTTTACGGCGACTTCCCGCACATCGCCGTTTTCCAGCCACAGCAGGCCGCCGCCTGCACAAAGGACCGAAGCAGCCTTAACATCTTTTGTTTTTTCCAATTTATCGAGAAGGACATCATATTTTTCAATTGTTTTTAAAGGGCTGTAAATAATGACATCGCCCGATTCGAGGCGGACAGTTTCTTTAAGACCTTTGATAAGACCGGTAAATAAACTATCGACAACGATTAACAGAGCGACAGACAATGCGACTGCAGAGATGCAAAGCAGGACTATCCTGTATTTACGCAGGTATCGCAGCCATAAAAATAATTTAAGCACTTTTTAACCTTCGGTCAGCTTAATTGCTCTATTTGTATATCGGTTACTCTTATATTGCAAAGGCACTCTGTTTTTTATTTATTCGGTCTCAAAAGAGGAAAGAGCACAACATCACGGATGCTCACAGCGCCGGTAAGAACCATAACCAATCTATCGATGCCGATGCCGAGTCCTCCGGCTGGGGGCATGCCGTATTTGAGTGCCGTGACAAAATCCTCATCCATTGTCGCCATAGTCTCTTCCTGGCCCTTCAACTGGATTCTGAAATTTTCCTCCTGCACAGCGGGGTCATTGAGCTCCGAATATGCATTGGCCATCTCCATTTTGCCGATGAACAATTCGAAACGCTCGGCATAATTGGGGTCGTCTTTTCTTCTCCTTGTAAGCGGGCAGAGCTTTGCCGGATAATCCAGAACAAAAGTCGGATTGACCAGGCCTTCCTCGACGGTCGCCTCGAAAAGCTCGTTGACGACAACCACATCATCCATCATTGCCTCATTTAGGCCCAGATGCGCTGCCTTTTTTCGGATTGCCGGTATATCGTTTATATCGCATCCGCTGAACTCTTTGAGAAGCTCGGCATATTTTGCCCGCCGCCAGGGCCGCTTAAAATCGATAGTCATATTGTCAAACTGAACAGTCTCGCCCGCACAGTATTTTTTAACCAGCGAAGAAATCAATTCTTCCGTCAGCTCCATCATCACATTATAGTCTGCATAAGCCTGATAAAGCTCGAGCATCGTAAATTCAGGATTGTGCCAGCGGCTGAGGCCCTCGTTTCGGAAATTGCGGTTTATCTCGAAGACCTTTTCCATCCCGCCGACGAGAAGACGTTTTAAGAAAAGCTCCGGCGCAATCCGCAGGAACAAATCCATATCGAGGGTGTTATGGTGCGTAATAAACGGCCTTGCTGCTGCCCCGCCGGCAATGGTCTGCATCATAGGCGTCTCGACCTCCAGGAAACCTTTGTCCTGCAAAAACTGCCGTATAGACGTTAAGATTGAGCTTCGCTTTTTGAAAAGCTCCATCACCTCGGGATTGACCCAGAGGTCAACGTATCTTTGCCGATA
>JBFZBH010000242.1:0-3642 GCA_041308525.1 Phycisphaerae bacterium
CGAAGGTCCATTTGCGTTTCTGTGCCTGCTCTTTTATTAAGGGAAGTATTTCGTCTTCGTGTTTGAAGAGGGCAATTTGAAAGTCTTTGATTTTTTTCCGTGTTGCCTCATCGCCTACGGTCTGGATGAAAAGGTATAGTCGCGGGTCTTCCTGTGCAACATTTAAAGGTGCTGAATAAGCCACAGTCGCATCGACATCATCCGGGTAGTAACACTTATAAAAGAGGGCGGTCTGTCCGCTCTTGCTGACGCCGGTGCTGACCCACTTTCCTTTATAAAAAGTTTTCAGTGCTGTTACTACCGAATGCAGGTCATCGACGGATTGCTTTATGGTCATATACTCCCACTTTAAGGGCGACGGGGCAGAGTTTCCGAAAAATCTGTGCTCTACTGTTACCTGGTTGCCGCCGAGCATCTGCTGGATCTGGCCGCCGGAATTTCCCCTGGCTGAGTATCCTTCGGTATTCAGCAGGACGGGCTTGTTATAATCGCTATGAGCAACAAAAACATGCTGGCGGAATTTTTCACCTTTGGGGTTTTGATGGTCGAGCGGCTGCTCGAAAATTACCTCATAAGATTCCTTGAAATACCTTCTGTCGGCGCGGCTCTCGCTGACTTCTACAACACCGGGGAGGGCCTTGAGCTTCTGATAGAATTCGGATGGCTTATTGGCGTCCTGTGAGTAAGCGGATGAACATATCAGGAAAAAATAAACAATACAAACTATACAGCACTTTCTTGCTAACATATTTTTATCTTTCAAAAGTTTTTTGCTGAAATCTGATTGTTTATTTTTTATACAGCCTTCTGTCAGGCAACAAGACTCTTTGCTATTGTAACCGCCGCTGCTGCATCAGAAGCGTAGCCATCTGCGCCTATTCTGGTTGCGTATTCCTGAGTCAGTGGTGCACCGCCTACTATGACTTTTGCTTTTACTCCGCTCTTTTTAAGCTCCTTTACGACTTCTTCCATAGCGGGCATAGTCGTGGTCAATAATGCACTCATACCGACAAGATTTGTATTTGTTGTTTTGGCCTGTTCGACAAACTTTGACGGTGACACATCCACTCCGAGGTCTATGACATCGAAACCGGCACCTTTCATCATCATTGCCACGAGGTTTTTGCCAATATCGTGCAAGTCGCCGGCAACCGTTCCTATGATTAATTTACCTACAGGCTGGACGCCGGCCTTTACTAACTCAGGCTCAAGGATACCCATTGCTGCCTTCATCGCGCGGGCGGCTATAAGCATTTCTGGTATGTATATCTCGTTTTTAGAAAAACATTCGCCGACTGTATCCATTGCAGAAATGAGAGCTTCTTTGAGTATTTTTTCTGCAGCAACCTTCTCATTGATTGCCTGCTTAGTCAGCTCTACGGCCCTGGTTTGGTCACCGTTTCTAACCGCTTCGCTTAATCCCTTTAAGTCTGCCATTTTTTTCCACCTTCTTAATTGACCTTGTTTTTATTTCATATGCCTATTGGAAGGATGTAATCTAACGGTATTTGGACGAAAAATCAAGCCGGAAATGGAAGTTTTTTTGAAAAATCAGCACTTTTTTGGCAGCCAAGTATTTGCAAATAAAAAGCTATCTTGTTATAATTTTCTGTTTTATAAAACCTGCTTTGTGCAGTGGAGCATATATAGAGGCTTTAATATATGAGCAATTACATAGTGCTGGTAAAACAGGTTCCTGATATAACTCAGATAACCGATAATGCATTTGACCTGGAAACCGGTACGCTCATACGGTCGCGTCTTGCGAGCACAATCAACGAGCTTGATACTCATGCCCTAGCTTTTGCAAATTATATGAAAAAAATCAGCTCGGACCACGGGGCCAAAATCGTTGTCCTTACTATGGGTCCTCCAATGGCGGACGAGGTGCTTCGATATGGGCTCGGGCGCTGTGCAGATATGGCGATTATGCTGACAGATAAATCGCTCGGCGGCGCCGATACCTTCGCGACGGCAAATCCGCTTGCGTTTGCAATTAAAAAAATCGTTGCTGATATCTTTAAGGGCGACAGCAATTATTTTGTCGTAACGGGGATGCAGTCAGTGGACGGCGATACCGCCCAGGTGCCGCCTCAGATTGCCGAGGAGCTTTCCCTGCCGCCTGTTGCATACGCCACAGGTGCCGAATTTCAAAACGGGCGCTTTCTATTCACGCGAATCATCAGCGGCGGCAGCCAGGTTGTATGTCCGAAGAAAACCGGCGCGGTTATTACCGTTGCCAAGTTCGAGCATCCTCTTTTTGCAACCTTTGCGGCGACGCGCCGTGCAAACAAGCTGCAGCTTATACAGTGGACAGGGGAGGACATCAAGGCGCCTTATATCGGAGTAAAAGGCTCTAAAACTCGTGTAATCAGGGTCTTTCCGCCGGGTAAAAGCTCGCGAAAGTGCATCCACGTCAGCGATGTCAAATCGCTTGCAGGTTTTATTACTGACAGTCTGAAGACTGATAAGACATCTGCAGATGTAACTAAAAGTGCGGTGCCTCAATATTTTCTGCCTTCCCAGCGGACGAGTCTGCTCGACAGGTCATTCGAAGGCACTGAAAAGGAAATCGAGGACTACAAGTTCCTGTACAAGAAACTTAAAGAACTGGGTATCGAATCTGCCGACAAGATAGATGAATACATCAAGAAGCAAATTCTCGAGTCATCTGAAGGATATTTTCATAAAAATGCGCTCGATGATATGGTCAGCGGTCTGCACCTCGATAAGCCGACTTTAAATGGAGAAGTATGGGTCGTTGCCGAACATCAGGATTCAGTCGTTCATCCGGCAACTTTCGAGCTTATCGGCAAGGCGCGCGGTCTGGCTGATTCACTCAATACGAAAGTCGGGGTTTGCATTGCAGGCTCAGGCATAAAAGAGATGTCCAAAGACTTAATCATCGCAGGTGCTGACAATATTTACGTTATCGAGCATAAGCTTTTGTCCGAATTTGACCCGCTCTCATACAGAAAAGCAGTTTCTGACTGCATCGGCAAATACAAACCGCAGATAGTCCTTTTTGCTGCGACACCGCAGGGCAGGCTTCTTGCGCCACTTGTTTCATACAGGCTTCGATGCGGGCTGACGGCGGACTGCACATCTCTGGATATCAGGGACAGTTCGAGAAAGGGGCAGATTGGGCTTCTTTTCCAGACTCGTCCTGCGCTCGGCGGCAATGTTATGGCAACAATCTGTACGAAGGATTCGGAGTCTCAGATGGCCACGGCCAGGCCCGGTGTTATGAAGCGGCTGGCTGCGAATCATACCAGAAAGGGCACCGTTATCGAGCATAAGGTTGAACTTAGTGATTCCGATATCGGCCTCGATATAATCAAGACAGAGCTTGCAACCGGCCATGTTAATTTCAATGCAGACATAATCGTAAGCGGCGGAAAAGGCCTGCAAAACCGCGATGAGTGGGAAAGTGTTGTCGGAGGGCTTTGCACGGTGCTGAAGAATAAGTTTAATATCACTGTCGAAAAGGGCGCATCGCGTGCGGCAGTTGAACAGGGATTTACGGACCGAAGCCGCCAGGTGGGCCAGACGGGCACATCTGTTGCTCCGAAAATTTATTTTGCAATCGGGATATCAGGAGCTATTCAGCATATAATTGGTCTTGCCAATACAGATACAATC
>JBFZBH010000243.1:0-3641 GCA_041308525.1 Phycisphaerae bacterium
GAGCATCGCAACTGAGATAGCAAAAAACAAGAAGCGGGCTGCTGTGATTTCTCAAAAGGACCTCGCAAAAATATTAGGCCCTGCACAATTCGAATCGGAACTTGCGCTTCGAAGCAACATTCCGGGTGTGGCAACGGCACTTGCTTACACTCCTGTAGGAGGAGAGCTTCTTTTCATAGAGTCTGCAAGCATGCCGGGAAAAGGCTCTCTGCAATTAACAGGACAAATCGGAGATGTTATGAAGGAAAGCGCGCAGGCTGCTTTTTCGATCGTCAAGGCCAATGCCAAAAAGCTCGGAATCGATGCCGACAATTTCAGGAAGTACGACTACCATATTCACGTACCGGCAGGAGCAATTCCAAAAGATGGCCCCAGCGCAGGCGTGGCGATGTTCACATCATTAGTATCACTCCTTTTGGGTAAACCTACACGTCACGATGTAGCTATGACAGGTGAGATTACTTTGCGCGGCCTGGTCCTCCCAATCGGAGGCTTGAAGGAAAAAATACTGGCTGCAAAAAGGGCTGGCATAAAAACGGTAATCCTTCCTGATCGCAATAAAAAGGACCTGCCCGAAGTGCCGATCGAGGCCAAAAAAGGACTCCAATTCAAATTCGCCAAAACGACCGCTGACGTTCTCAAGACCGCCCTGAGCAATTAATTGCATTCAACAATTTCACCACGTCAAACATTTCGGCGACATCATGCACGCGGATAATTGAAACTCCCGATGCAGCACACCAGGCAACTGCGGCAGCGGTGCCGAAGATGCGGTCTGAAGGATTTTCTTTGCCGGTGATTTTGCCGATAAAGGCCTTGCGGCTTGGGCCGACAAGCACACGAAAACCGCTCGCAACGAACTTGTCGACATTTCGAAGAAGCGCAAGATTATGTTCGAGGCTTTTCCCGAAACCGATTCCCGGGTCGATGAAAATCCTCTCTTTTGTTATGCCGAAACTTTGTGCTTTTTTTGCCCTATCTAATAAAAATTGTAAAACTTCGCTGACAACATCACTATATTCAGGTGCAGCCTGCATTGTTTTAGGCGTGCCTTTCATATGCATTAAAATGACGGGGACATTTCTTTCTGCAGCCAGTTTCCCAACTCTTTCATCGCTTAGGGCAGTTATGTCGTTTATCATCGAAGCACCTGCATCAAGAGCAGCAGCAGCAACCTCATAGTTATATGTATCGATACTGATCGGGACCTTCAATTCTTTCGAAAGAGCTTTTATGACGGGAATTGCGCGGCGTATCTGCTCGTCAGCCGAAACGGCATCTGAGCCGGGGCGGGTCGATTCTGCACCGACATCAATAATCGCAGCGCCATCATCAGCCATTTTCAGGCCGTGCTCTATTGCTTGTTTCGTATCGAAGAAGTGTCCGCCGTCACTGAACGAATCTGGAGTGACATTGAGGATTCCCATAAGGACAGGTCCTTTGGAAAAATCCAGTTTGCCTGTCGGCCATTGAAGAATATTTTTATTGCTTTCCATTTTTTAAGACTTTAAACCCAATTCCCTTTAATTTTTCTCCCAGTTTATTTTTTGATTCCAGAATGCAGGCGGTATTTTGAAATTCTCTGCGTACGGGGTATGTTTTTCTGAGCCGGTCAAAAATAAAAGGTCTTTTGTTTTTCGGCAAATCCAAAATCCGGCGAAGGCCGGCATCATCTTTTGTAATATCATAAATTTTTTTGACAGTCAGGCGCAGGATTTCCTGTTCGTCTGAGAGATTATTTTCAATTATGAGCTGAGGTATGTCAGGTTTGGGGAGAAAATCATCAATATGCTTTTCAACAGGCAGACCGAAACATTTACAGGCTGCCTGGTAAATCATAATCATTCCAGCGATTTTGCCATCGAGTGAATAGCCGGCGATGTGCGGCGTTGCGACATCGACCATCTCGAGAAGCTCTATATCGATATCAGGCTCGTTTTCCCAGACATCGAGAACAGAAGCCTTTACAATCCCGCTTTTAATGGCGGCCTTTAAGGCAGCGGAATCAGTAACTGCACCGCGGGCTGTGTTAATAAAGAGGCAGCCGCTCTTTAGTGATTTAAAAAATTTCTCATCAGCCAAATGATAAGTTTTGTCGATGCCTTCGAAAGTCAAGGGTGTATGGAGTGTGATAATGTCGCAGCCAAAAAGGTCTTCGAGCGGCAAATATTTCTTATCTGCGGTTTGTCTTTGCAGAGGCGGGTCGTTGAGAAAAAGTTTCATATCGAGGGCACCGCATTTTTGGACAACTTTGCTGCCGACATTACCGACGCCCATTATGCCGATTGACTTTCCTTCCAGGCTTAACCGATGCTTTCGGGCAATTTCAAGCAACGCTGCTATTACATATTCAGCAACAGAGTTGGCATTCGAACCCGGTGCGGATGCGAAGCCGATTTTTTTCTGATTCAAGTACTCGACATCAATATGTTCAAAGCCGATGGTTGCAGTGCCGACGAACTTTACGCTGCTGCCGTTGAGGAGTTTTTCATCGACCTTTGTGATACTTCGGACGATGAGGACATCGGCATCCCTGACGGCTGACGAGGTTATGTCCCTGCCGCTTAATATAGTGACGTCACCGAGCGAAGAGAAACACTCAGCAGCAAAAGGTATATTTTCATCAGCAATTATCTTCATAATTAACACTTACCACTAAGACACTAAGACACTAAGAAAAAATTAGAAATTTTATTAAAGACCTCACTATAAAAAATCAAAGCTGGAAGCCGGGAATTTTTTCGCTGCAATCGGGACAGCAGCCGTTTTTTATCACATTGGAAACAATCCTGTAACCAACGCGGCCGATAAGCAGGCGATTGCATTTATGGCAGCATGTCCTTTCGCCTTCCGCAGAGGGGACATTGCCCATATAAACATAATGCAGCCCCGCAGCTTTTCCGATTTCGTAAGCGCGATTGAGACTTTCCATAGGTGTGGGCTCAGAATCGAGATATTTATACTGCGGGAAGAAACGGCTTATATGCCAGGGGACATCAGGCCCGGCTTTCGTTACAAGAAAATCGGCGAGCTTTTTTAATTCATCCTGCGAATCATTTTCGCCCGGAAGTAAAAGGGTCGTAATCTCCATCCAGATATTCGTATGCTTTGCGATATATTCGATCGTATCGAGAACCGGCTGGAGCTTGGCCTTGCAGAGACGATGATAATATTTTTCGTTGAAGGCCTTCAAATCGATATTGATGCCGTCGAGCCAGTCTTTCGCAAAATCGACGGCCTCTTTTGTCTGGTAGCCGTTGCTGACAAAGACATTGGCAAGGCCTTTTTGTTTCGCGAGCCTGCCGGTATCTGCACACAATTCCATAAAGATTGTCGGCTCGGTATAGGTATATGCTATGGATTTGCAGCCGCTGTGGACGGCTGAATCGACAATCTGCTGCGGAGTTACCGGCTCACCATCAATTCTTCCTTCGTTGACAGCGGCCTGGCTTATCTGCCAGTTCTGACAGAATTCGCAGCGGAAGTTGCAGCCTTCTGCGGCTATGGAAAAACTCTTCGAGCCGGGCTGAAAATGGTACAGGGGCTTTTTCTCTATCGGGTCGATGTTTGCAGAGCAGACCTTGTAGTAATTGAGCGAATATAATTTGCCGCCTATATTTTTTCTTACTGCGCAGAAACCG
>JBFZBH010000244.1:0-3635 GCA_041308525.1 Phycisphaerae bacterium
TGCGTTTATTACTCTGACGGCTTCGGGGCTGAGATTTTTCGTCAGGATACTTGTCAGGCTTTTCTATCGCTTCAGATATGAAGGCTGGCAAAATATTCCGGCTGATGAAGGCGTTCTTTTTGTCAGCAACCATTCAGCGTGGATAGATGCGGTGCTTTTAATTGCCTGTCTTGACAAGCCCGTGCGCTTTATTATGGACAAGGAGTATTACGACCACTGGTTTCTTAATCCATTTTGCGGGCTGCTAAATGTCATACCTGTTTCATCGCAGGCACATCCGCGCGATATTCTCCAGGCGCTCAATACCGCCGCCAAAGCCCTGCGTCAGGGACAGAACGTATGCATATTTCCAGAAGGGGCTATGACGCGGACCGGTATGATGATGCCCTTTAAGACGGGCCTTAAATGGCTGCTGAGAAAAAGTAAATGCCGGGTCGTTCCGGTCTATATCGGCGGCACCTGGGGCAGCATCTTCAGCTGTTACTACGGCAAGCCCATTTCGACATACCCGAGAAGGTTTCGAATGCCTGTCTCGGTCCTGTTCGGTCAGCCGGTTGAACATCAAACCCCAATTACAAAGATAAGACAAAAGGTCTGTGAGCTTTCCTGTGAATATTATAAAAATCTGGATGGCGCAAATTTGTCACTCGCGCGGCATTTTGTCGAAACCGCCCGCAGACACCGCTATCGCCATTGCATTAGCGATTCGTCCGGCCGCTCGCTAAATTACGAAGAGGCACTTGTATCTTCTCTCGCATTGGCAAAAAGAATTAAAAAAATTTCTGCCGATCAGCAGACAATCGGCATAATGCTTCCGCCTTCTGTCGGTGCCGTCCTTTCCAACATCGCAGTTACGATGCTTGGCAAAACTGCCGTGAACTTTAACTACACTGTTTCAGACCAGCTTATAAGTTCTGCGGTAAATCAGACAAAAATCGAAACCATTATCACCTCGAGAAAATTTATCGCAGAAGCAAATAAATACAGCGTTCAGGAAAAACACGTTTTTCTCGAGGATATTGCTGCGCGAATCGGCACTTCTGAAAAGATATCAGCGCATCTGAAATCTGTTTTTGCTCCCAGCGGCCTTCTTGTTAAAAACAGCCGTAACTGCGGCGACAAAATCGCAACAATAATCTTCACATCTGGCAGCGGCGGCGAGCCAAAAGGAGTAAAGCTCAGCCATCGAAACATCTATGCCAACATCCGCGCGCTTCAGAGCGTCTTCCGTTTTAATAAAGATGATAATCTTTGCGCAATCCTGCCGTTTTTTCATTCCTTTGGTTTTACCTGCAGCCTCTGGGTTCCGCTTCTTGCAGGCGTTTCTGCAGGCTACGCCGCAAATCCCCTCGACTTTAAAATGGTTGGTCGCGTCGCGCGAGAAAATAAATCCACAGTCCTTTTTGCAGTGCCGACCTTCCTTGTAAATTACGCAAGAAAAATTGAAAAAAAGGATTTTGCAAACCTGCGAATAGTCGTAGTTGGCGCTGAAAAGCTTAAAGAAACAATAGCCGATTCGTTCGAGCAGAAATTCGGCATCCGCCCGCTGGAAGGCTACGGCGCAACAGAGCTTTCGCCGGTTGTTTCGCTCAATCTTCCTGATGCTCAAAGCAGCGGCGTCTATCAAATCGGCCATATCGAAGGGACCGCAGGCCATCCAATTCCGGGCATTGCGATAAAAATTGTCGATATAAATACCGAAGAGGAGCTATTCACAAATCAGCCGGGCCTGCTCTTTGTTAAAGGCCCCAATGTTATGCTCGGCTACCTCAATAATCCGCAGGAAACGCAGTGCGTTATCATTGACGGCTGGTATAACACAGGTGACATCGCTACACTCGACGACAATGGCTTTATCACAATCAGCGACCGCCTGTCGCGCTTCAGCAAAATTGCAGGCGAGATGGTTCCCCACTGGGCCATCGAAGAAATTCTGCACAAGGCACTCGGTTCCGACGAGCATATTGTTTCTGTGGTCGGCATACCCGATGAGAAAAAAGGCGAGGAGCTTGTTGTTTTTTACCTCGGGGGTGCCGCTGACCCTGATAAGCTCCATCAGATTATCACAGAAAGCACCCTCCCAAATCTTTACAAGCCGCGAAGAGAAAATTATGTCCCGATTGCAAAGATGCCCACCCTCGGCTCCGGCAAGCTCGATATCGCACAACTGAAAAAACTCGCTCTCAAGCTTCTTCCTCGCTTCGTTTCACGAAATCAGTAACAAGCCTCAACCCCTCGTTTAATATTCCTTTACCCTTCTCTCTTAACTCTTTTCCCTTCTCTTCTTTTTTTCAGGAATTGACAGAATGGCGATTTATTGTTAAAAATGAAAAAGTTTAAACCGGAGTTTATATGATAGTCGGTGTAATGACCGCACAGCTGCATTTGCACGGCATTTACTCGCTAAAAGACAAAAGAAGCGTAGTCAAAAGTCTGGTCGAGAGGCTTAAAAGCCGTTTCAATGTCTCCGTCTCGGAGGTTGACCATAACGACAGCAAATTGACAGCCGTTATCGGCATGGCGACCGTCTCCAACGAAGGCCGTTTTGTCAACGAGCAGTTCGATAAAATCATAAGCTTTATGCGTAACGACGGCCGCTTTACTCTCGGCCAGGTCGAACGCGAAACTTTCTAATGCCAGATGCTCTAATTTTCATCATTCTTTAAAATTATGAAAGGAATGTAAATGCGGACAACAAAAAAATTACTCATCATCATTACTGTATTATTTATTTTTTGCTCCATAGGCTGCCGAACCAATTCTGCTGCTGAAAAAAAGGTTTCTAATCCCGCAGAAGTCAGCGAACGCTGGACAGAAAAACAGGCCTGGGCCTGGTATGAAAAGCAATCGTGGCCCGTCGGCTGCAATTTTATTCCCAGCACAGCGATAAACCAGCTTGAAATGTGGCAGGCAGATACCTTTGATGCCCCGACTATCGACAGGGAGCTTTCCTGGGCGCAGCAGCTTGGCTTCAATTCTATGAGAGTCTTTTTGCACGACCTTGCGTGGAAGCAGGATAGCAAAGGCCTCATTAAACGGATGGAAAAATTTCTCGAAATCGCAAACAGCCATAATATCAACATAATGTTTGTCCTGCTCGATAGTTGCTGGGACCCGCACCCGCAAATCGGCAAGCAGCACGAGCCCAAGCCCCACGTTCATAATTCCGGCTGGCTTCAGTCGCCGCATATCGATTTGCTCAAAGACCCGTCCAGACACGATGAGCTGAAAGGTTACGTACAGGGCGTCATCAAACATTTTAGAAACGATAAGCGCATCCTAATGTGGGACATCTATAATGAGCCGGCTAATACAAACGGCAGCTCCTACGGCCAGTTCGAGCCGCAAAATAAATCCGCTCTTCAATTGCAGCTGCTGCAAAAGGCAGTTAAGTGGGCAAGAGATGCAAGGCCGTCTCAGCCGCTTACAGTCGGCGTCTGGGCGTGGGAATGGGGCAAAAATGAAAAGAAACCTGCGCTCAATGAATTCTCTCTTGCCAATAGCGACATCATTACCTTCCACAGCTACAGCCCGCCCCAAGAAGTCACAAGGCTCGTCACAATTCTCAAAGAATACAATCGCCCGATTATCTGCAGCGAGTATATGATTCGCCCCGGCAACAGCAAATTCCAGAC
>JBFZBH010000245.1:0-3613 GCA_041308525.1 Phycisphaerae bacterium
ATTCAATTCCCTCGATTTATTATCGTCCAATTCAAAGAAGTATACATTTTCGGGAAATTCACCATCATTATGCCATGTATCTATTATCTTTTTGGCTAGTTTATCAGTGAAGTAATGCTCAATGCAGTGTTTATACGAACCCACTTTTTGCCAATCGGCGGCCTCTGCAAAGACATGGCCGCCGATTTGGCAATCTTTAGCACTTCCCCACTTGCCAAAAAGACGCTTTCCATGTAAAGCTGTAACGACTTCGATATTTTCGGTTAGTGACATTTCCGATAAAGTAGCTGGTCTGGCTGCATACCGAGCAACGTAATCGGCAGATTTTTTTTTATTTCTTACTAACCGAATATCGATAATCGATGAATTTTTTGTTGTTGCGAACCATTCCTGCGAATAAATAGATTTATCCAAGTATTTTGAGTCTGTTAAAATGTGTATATGTGGGTGCCATTTTCCGTCCGTGGTAGATTTCTTCACCTGAAAAAACCAGATTCCACCTTGAATATTCCGCTTTATAAGCGGACGTTTTCGGAATTGTCTGAAATGTTTGTATAAGCTTTCGATTTGATGATGGAGAGGTGCGTCGGAATGGGCATATGTCAAAGTAAGGAACCGCGAAACTTTTAAGCCTTCAATCCATTTGAGAACGGCTTCTGTTATATGATAACTGCGGGCTTTTGAACATATGGGACACCATCGAAGACGACAACCGTTCGAGGCCACTTTTAATTTCCCGGTGGTTTTGTGCCGAATGAACCAGGCGAACTTTCTACAATCGTTCAACTGTTCCGCTCGCCTTGTGCCTTCGGTTAAGTCAAGATAATCATATACCAAATACGAACGTTCGAACTCCTCGGAGCATTGTCGACGTTTGATAATCCGGTAATCTGATGGGAGGGTTTTATGACCAGATGTTTCTAAGGTATGAACTTGAGTGGAAACTTCTGTTTCTGACGGCATTCCTGTTCTCCAAAACGGTTAGGGATTCAATCCAACCTCGGACGACGAGTTTTTTTACCTGTCGGCATCAGGAAAAGCGAAAAGGCGGCCGCGGCATGCCGACCGCCCGAATCGCTGAATCAGGAATACCTTTCCCGACGCCATGACAAGGTTGACCGTTGCACTCCTGCAGAGCGGCCTTTTATGTCATCGGGTGGGATTGTATGAGAACTTTAAAAAAAGTCAACCCACTTTTTATAGTGGGTTGGCTATCGATAGATGTACTATATGTAGCGAATGGATTGCTAATCATTCAAGACGAACGGCAAACTGTAATTAAATCCCGATATCGTTTCAAGGTTTACAGGGTCTGCTAATATTTCAATTGTCAAATCTTGTGTATACCATGAAGGACTGGAGTCTTCGTTTGTTGATAGCTTCAAGACATCGGCACTTGTCCAGTCAACTGCCGTTGGATGTAGGCCAGTTGGGCCACCGGACAGAGTTATCGATACGTTGCTTGCGTCTGGCTTAATAAGCTGATTCATCGACTGGGCGAAGTTCAAGTTAAAATACATTAGGTCATTTTCCTCTTGACGACCTATTGTAGGCATTGGCGGACTAACTACCGACAACAGCCCAGTGACGAAAAAAGTTACTTACGCGGCCATCGGCACGGATGATTCTGCATTGACACCAAACCAATTGACCTTCTGCTATGGGCCAGCTTACATCTATTTCGGCTGGTGAGGTTGGCGGCGTTGGGGTTGCACCAGCTACCTTTCCTATGTACTGCCAAGGGCCATTGAAGAATTTAACGTTTGTCAACTGTGGCATTCCCATGTTGATTTGAAGATACCCGCCAGCTTCAGAACACCATTCTGAGGTACTTCTCCAAGCTACTGATATTTTCTGGTCTGCCTCTGACAATGTTACGTGCAAAAACGGATCTGTTTCCGGAAGGTTGAATAATGTCGGTGCATCGTCAACGATGGACCCGCCAACGGACAAAATAGCCGTATTACTGCGGATAAAATGATTGAACCCTGTTAAGTAAACATCATCGCCGAGGCGATTTTTAACGACAACGTTCGAGGCATACACACCCCATGCATCCCGCTGGCCTGATGTGAGGATTTCGTTCCACCTCACGGCCAAGTCAGAAAGACGTGCCCGGGCAACATTCTGCCTGTTGGTTTTGGGGTTTGTTGGTATGGTTAATTGCCGTATGTAATTCCCGTATCTGTTGTGAGAATACACGACGGCGCCGATTTTACCGCTGACTTGCCCAACGGTCGAGGCGAATTTGATTAGAGCCATAATAAACCTTCCTTTCTATGGTTTATGGGGTCGGTAGCTTATTGCTGCCGAAAAATTTCCAAATTAAGTCAAAAATACCTTTGATGAACTCGAAAATGATAAAAAATGTAGTTGGTAATGACATAAAAATCTCACTTTCCAGTATAAAAAATGAACAACACAAGTGCAACATAGATTACCTATTCTCACATGTCAAGAAAAATAATAGGTGAACACGTCGAAAATTTAACAGACAGGTTGTTAAATTGTGCCTTTTTGTGCCGCTCGCTGGTTGCCCGAGCCGTAAAAACACTTTGAAGATAGCTAAACGGCTTCTCGACACTCTTGCGTATTTGCTACGACTTTACGGCTTTTCCCGGGGAGCTTCTTTGCTCCACGTGGGAAAGCCGTTGTCGCAAATATGCGAGTAGCGAAAAATCTTTTAGGTTGCTCGGAGAGCAATCCTTTTAGCTAACCTCGCTACTCGCAAGCTGCGAAAGTGGGAATGGCGGAAAGGTTCACACTTTAGCAGCGTTATTTGCGACTTAGTTGAAATTGGAGTTCCGAAATACGCAATCACAAGCTAACAAAAACCGAACGGCAAGCAAACATCAATCACGGGCCAACCGTAGAATGAAGTCTTTTAGACGTTGTGACGCCCACGGCTTAGAGCCGACCGGACGCCCGCAAGGCGGCGTATGCCGCCGAGCGAGGCAGGAGGCCGAAGCGAAGGCGGCATCCGAGGCCGCCCGAGGCAGGAGGCCGAGGGCGGACGTCCGACGGCGGGCGGGCGGCGGCTGATGGGACCACCCACGACATAGGAACAGGCGTGAGCCAAGGGAGGGCGAGGAGCGAAGCGAGGAGCCCGGGGTGGGTGGGCTATATTCAGTCATCGAGCGAGCAAGCTTGCGAGCGAGATTCCGCTAACTACCAACGACATAGGAATGACAATATAACTGTGTGACAGTATGAAGGCAGCTGCTGGCATGGAATTGCTGCATCGCAATTCCGAATGCCAGCAGCGTTGCCCTGCGGGCGGGATTAATCAATATTAACACCATCATTTTTTATTGACGTGAAATCGATAATACCTTGTGAGCGTAGCTGATATAACTTATTGCGGAGTGTCTTGACGCCTTTTTTCAATGTCATTAATGTATCTTTCTTATCAGGGATAGTCGTGAGCATTTCACATTGAGTAATTATCGTCTCTACCATTACAAGACAATTAATGTCATTTGACGTTATGCAAGCTTTCATTATGGTACTCCTTCCAGTTCTATATCATCGAGCGAACAACCGAACATATCGGGATTCAATTCCCTCGATTTATTATCGTCCAATTCAAAGAAGTATACATTTTCGGGCAATT
>JBFZBH010000246.1:0-3611 GCA_041308525.1 Phycisphaerae bacterium
ATGGCGCTTCAGCGGCTGAAAGAAGCGGCTGAGAAGGCAAAGTGTGAACTCTCCAGCCAGGTGGAGGCCACTGTGAACCTGCCGTTTATCACGGCGGACTCATCAGGGCCGAAACACCTTCAGCTGACAATAACAAGGAGCAAATTCGAGGCGCTGGCTGAGCCGATTTTCGAGCGATTCAAAGGCCCGTGCCGCAAGGCGCTCGAGGATGCGAAGCTGAAACCGCAGGATGTAAACGAAGTGCTGCTGGTGGGCGGTGCAACAAGGACGCCGAAGGTCCAGCAGATAGCCAAAGAAATTTTCGGCAAGGAGCCGAACAGGAGCTTGAATCCGGATGAAGTTGTTGCGATGGGTGCGGCAATTCAGGGGGCAGTTCTTGCGGGTGATTCGGGTGTAAAAGACATTCTGCTTTTGGATGTAACGCCGCTATCGCTTGGTGTTGAGACACTTGGCGGCATTATGACAAAGCTTATCGAGCGAAATACAACGATACCGACGAGCAAGAAGGAAATCTTCACGACGGCAGCCGACAATCAGACATCGGTGGATATTCATGTTCTGCAGGGCGAAAGGGAGTTCGCGCAGGACAACCGGACGCTGGGGAGATTTCAGCTTACAGATATTCCGCCGTCACCGCGCGGGCTGCCGCAGATTGAGGTTGCATTCGATATAGATGCGAATGGAATATTGAGCGTCTCGGCGAAGGACCTGGGGACAGGCAAGCAGCAGTCGATAGTTATTAAATCAAGCTCGGGACTGAGCGATGAAGAAGTCAAGAAGATGACAAGGGAAGCAGAATCTCATTCTGAAGAGGACAAGAAAAAAAGACAGGTTGTTGATTTGAAGAACCAGGCGGACCAGCTTATCTACACGACGGAAAAGACGCTCAAGGAGCACGGCAGCAAGGTGAGCAGTGAGGTGAGAGGAAAGATAGAAAGTGCAGTCAACAACCTTCGGGAAGCCGCCAAAGGCAATGATGCACAGGCAATACGCAGGGCTATAGATAACCTCAGCGAAACAAGCCAGGAACTGGGCAAGGCACTTTATGAAGAGGCGGCAAAAAAGCAGGCGGCATCCTCTTCTCGGGGAGCCGCGAGCAGCCCGCCTCCGCCGGAAGGCGATGTGAAGAGAAAAGGCGGAGATGACGTAATTGATGCTGAGTTCGAGGCCAAAGACAAGTAATTGCACAATTACTTGATAAATATATGCGTGCATCTGAGCCGATCTGATTTCAGGTCGGCTCTTTTATTTTCCGATGCAGAAATTGCTGAAGATGGCGGAGAGGATTTGGTCGGTTAAGTGGCGGTGCGTCAGGCTGGTGATAGACTGGACGGCTGATCGAATCATCATCGAGGCGATTTCGTCGTTTTCGGTTTTCAATTCAGATGCTGATGAGGCGATGTTCTCGATTGCCTCAGCCAGAGCCTGACGGTGACGTGCGGTGAGACTGATACCAGAGGCCCTTTTTGAAATATTTTCGAAAGACCCTTTTAGGCGTCCAGTGAAAGAGAGTTGAATAATCTTTTCATCAATCGCCTTTTTGAGCTTATCAAGGCCGAAGCCCGTTTTTGCGCTGGTTGGTAAAAAACCAATGCCGAACAATTTGCTGAGGCGAGCGAGGGATTTATCGAGCATTTTCGGAGTGAGGAGGTCGGTTTTAGTTGCGGCTGCTATCATAGCTTTCGGATTTATGAGCCGGCGGGCGGAAATGTCCTGGCGGAGCTGTTTATCGCTTTTCGATATATCGACGCAGAAGATTGTTATGTCGCTGTTTGCGGTTGCCTCGATTGCTGAGAGCTGTGCGAGCTTTTGGATGAGGCCGGCAGGGCGGCTTGCAAGCCCTGCACAATCGAAGAGGACGCACTGACTTTTGGAGAGCAGCAATTTCGCTGCAAGGACATCGCGGGTTGTTTGTCTTTGGCTCGATACGATGCTTCGTTTTTTTCCGAGCAATTTATTGAACAGGCGGCTCTTGCCTGCATTAGAGACGCCTGCGACGCCGACGGAGGGCAAATCGATAACCTCTTCGCCGCTTACGGATTGTGAAATCAGTTTTTCAAGCTCAGTTTTTATACTAAAGAGTTTTTTTATCATCTGCGGTCTGTCGAAAAAGACGATGTCCTCTTCGCTGAAATCCAAACCTGCCTCGATTAAACCCAGGCAATTCATAAGGTTTTTGCAGAGCCTTTCAGCGGTTTGAGTTAATCTTCCTTTAAGAAGTTTTTCGGAGGCGTCGAGCTGAAATTTGTTGCTGCTGACGATGATGCTGTTGACTGCCTCTGCCTGTGTGAGGTCTATTTTGCCGTTGAGGTAGCTTCTGGCGGTGAACTCGCCCGGGCCGGCTGCCCTTATGCCGGAGGATAGGAGCTTATTTAATAGGGCCTCGCCGACAGGCTGATTTGCGGACAGATGGATTTCAGCAACGTCCTGGCCGGTGTATGAATGAGGCGACGGGAAAAGATACACGAGTGAATCGACCATAAACTCGCCGTCGATAATGATTTGGCCGGAGTAAATTCCGCCTTTTGGTTTTTTCGGGGGCGGGGTAAAGATCTTTCGAACAGTTTTAAAGGCATCGGGGCCACTCAAACGAATAATCAGTCTGCAGCCGGAAGGAGCGGAGCTGATTTGCGTGATTGTATCGCCGAGCTGATACATATTTTATACATATCTTTTAAAGAAGGGTTTTGGCTTTTTCTTTTTTACCTTGCCGCCAGTTTTGCTGGTTACATCAACAAGCCCCTGCGATTCGAGCTGTTCTTTTGTCTGTATTTGTTTTTTAATGATGTACTGCTCGATGGCTCCTGCGAAGGTGCTGGCCATAATATAGAGGTTCAAACCCGAAGGAGCGGAGTAGAGCATCAGGGGGAAGAGAATGGGCATCATAATCATCATCATTTTCTGCTGGGAAGCCTGCTGGGGATTTGCAGCGGCTGTCTGCTGGGGTGTAAGCTTCTGCTGGAGGTAAAATGCAACGCCCATAAGAATCGGCAGCAGGTTTAGAGAGTTTATTTTCCAGCCAAGCAGCGGCACAACTACTAAAGGAAAACGGACAATCGCATCGGGGCTCGAGAGGTCTGTAATCCAGACGGGGAGGAAGGGGGCGCCGCGAAGAGAGATGCTGGCGTAAATGGCGCTGTAAAGAGCAATCCAGATGGGCATTTGAATAAACATCGGAATCATCCCGAGGAATGGTGAGGCGCCGTGTTCTTTGTAGAGTGCCATCATCTGCTTATTCAGCTCGGCCTTGTCATCGGCGTATTTTTTCTTTATCTCTTCCATTTTCGGGGCGAGCTTGCTCATCTTGCTCATCGAGACCTGGCTTTTTCTGGTCAGGGGGTGGAGGATAAGCCGGACGATAAATACCAGGATTATGATTGCGATACCGTAGTTGGGTATGAAGTAATAAATCCATTCCATAAGGGTTAGGATGCCGAAGGCAAGTGGGCGGATAATCACCATAATCGGACAGCAGCAGCAGGCTGAAAAAGTAATAATGTTTCTGAAGCCCCATTTTTTGAACTGCTCGTTTTTCGTGAAGAGCTGTTTATCCTTCGGGCCGAAATAAAGCTGGAATTTATAGACCGTTTTTTCGCCTGCAGCGATGGCGG
>JBFZBH010000247.1:0-3588 GCA_041308525.1 Phycisphaerae bacterium
ACTGCCGGAGTGTCTTGAAAAAACCGGTGAATTCGAAGGCATCGTTATGGCAATCCAGCATAAAAGTTTGCCGATATATGGTGTCCAGTTTCATCCTGAGAGCATCCTGACGCCAGCGGGCGGAAAAATAATCGAAAATGTGCTTAAAATTGCTGAACAGCAGAAATGTAAAATATGAATCGGAATCAATACAGAAAACTATGGCAACCATAAATGAACAATTAAAAATACTTCTTGCAGGAAGAGACCTTACATTCGAGCAGTCAAGGCAATTGCTTGACACTATCTTCGAGGGCCAGGTAAGCGAAGCTCAAATCGCGGCCTTTCTGACAGCTATGCATATTAAATCGCCTTCTGTGCAGGAGCTTGCGGGCCTGGCTTTTTCGCTGCGAGAACATGCAGTCAAAGTCAATACCGGCATTGATAACCTTGTCGATACCTGCGGCACAGGCGGCGCAGAAATAAAGACCTTCAACATCTCTACCGCTGCGGCAATAGTGGCAGCCGGCGCAGGCGTTTATATCGCAAAACACGGAAACAGATGCATAACGAGCAAGTGCGGCTCAGCCGACCTTCTTGCAGAGTTGGGCGTTAATATAGAAGCCGGACCTGAAATTGTTGCTGACTGCATTCGACAGGCACACATCGGTTTTATGTTCGCACCGAAGTATCATCCGGCAATGAAATACGTTCAGCCTATTCGCCGTGCCCTCGAATTCAGGACAGTTTTTAATTTTCTCGGGCCGCTGGCCAATCCTGCTGCTGTGACCGCCCAGATAATCGGAGTTCCCGAAGAATCGCTTATGCCGAAGATAGCTGAAGCATTGCGCCTGCTCGGCCTGAAGCGAGCCTTTGTTGTCCATAGCAAAGGGCTCGATGAAATCAGCACAATGGCTGCAACTAAAGTCCTGGAGCTGAAAGACAGCCGGATAACAGCAAAAGAATTTCACCCCAGGCAATTCGGATTTAATCTGATAACTCTCGAGTCGATAAAAGGCAATGACCCCAAAGCCAATGCGCTGATTGTAAAGAATATTTTGACTGGAAAAGACAAAGGCCCCTGCCATGACATAGTGGTGTTCAATGCGGCGGCGGCTGTGGTTCTCGGAAATATCGTTGACGATTTTCCTTCAGCCATTAAGATTGCTGAGGATTCGATTGATTCCGGCAATGCATTTGCGTGCCTTGAAAAACTTATTGAAATTTCGAAAAGATGCTGATAGTAAAAGTTAAAATCTGCGGGCTGACAAATTATGAGGATGCCGCTGCTGCCATTCATATGGGGGCAGACATACTCGGTTTCAATTTTTATCCTGAAAGCCCGAGATATATCCCGCCGCAAGAGGCAATAAAAATAATAGATAAACTTCCGGTCTTCGCGGATATTGCAGGTATTTTTGTCGATGCAAACATGCAGGAGATTCATAAAACAATAAATCTTTGCCAGCTGAACTGGGTGCAGCTTCACGGTGATGAAACACCGCAGTTCTGCGGTCAGCTTGCCTCATACAATGTTAAAACTATGAAGGCAATTCGCGTAAGGAGCCAGGCGGATATACGGCAGGCCAACGAGTATTTCACTGATGCAATTCTGCTCGATGCCTTCGACCCTCAAAAATACGGGGGGACAGGCCTGACATTTGACTGGAACATAATCGGTCATATTAACAAGCGAATATTTCTTGCAGGAGGCATAAATCCTGATAATGTCATCTCCGCAATAGAGCTGGGCGTTTACGGAATAGATATATGCAGCGGCATCGAGGAAAGGCCTGGCAAAAAAGACCATAAAAAAATGAAGCTTCTATTCGAAAAAATCAGACAGATCCGAGGATGAAAAATAATAAGGAAAAATTTTTATGATACAAAAAGGAAGATTCGGAAATTTCGGCGGCTTTTATGTGCCGGAGGTTTTAATTCCCGCACTCGAAGAGCTTGAGGCGGCGTTCCTTCGTTTTTACAAAGATGAAAAATTTGTAAACGAGCTTAGCAGCCTTCTGAAAAATTACGCAGGCAGGCCCACGCCGCTTTATCATGCAAAACGGCTAAGCGAACATCTTGGTTTTAATATATATCTGAAGCGCGAAGACCTTGTCCACGGCGGCGCACACAAAATGAACAACACCCTTGGCCAGGGCCTACTCGCAAAGTATATGGGAAAAACAAAACTCATCGCTGAAACAGGTGCAGGTCAGCACGGCCTTGCAACCGCTATGGTCGGAGCGTTGTTCGGTATGGACACGAAAATTTTTATGGGTGTAACAGACATCGAGCGGCAGAGCGTCAATGTCCATAAAATGAGGCTCTGCGGCGCACAGGTCGTTCCAGTTGAAGGAGGCACAGGCACACTAAAGGACGCCATCAACGATGCACTGCGCTACTGGACAGCAAATGTCACCGACACGTTCTATCTATTCGGCTCGGCTGCAGGGCCGCATCCGTATCCATCGATCGTAAAGCATTTTCAAAGCTGCATCGGCACCGAAGCACGCCAGCAGAGTCTTGACCAGTTCGGCGCTTTGCCTGATATCGTCTCTGCCTGTGTCGGCGGAGGCAGCAACGCAATCGGGATGTTCACTGCTTTTCTCGATGACAAAAATGTTCAGATAATCGGCGTGGAGGCAGGAGGAAGAAGCTTGTCTGAAGGCCAGAATGCTGCTACTCTCGTCGCAGGACAGGTTGGCATCCTGCATGGGGCCAAGACATATCTGCTTCAGGACAAGGAAGGCCAGGTCAGTCAGACAGAATCCGTAAGTGCAGGGCTGGATTATCCGGCTGTCGGTCCGGAACACTGTTACCTCAAGGACACAGGGCGAGTTAAATATGTCGCGGTTTTCGATGACGCGGTCCTCGATGCATTCGAGATGCTGACAAAAACCGAAGGCATCCTGCCAGCTCTCGAAAGCTCACATTCCCTTGCTTATTTTATCAGTCAGAAAGGAAAGCTCGCTGCTGGAACAAATGTTGTTGTCAATCTTTCCGGGCGCGGCGATAAGGATGTCTCCATAGTCGAGCATTTCAGGCCATTAAAATAGGAGTTAAAATGAATACTTATAAACAGCTTTTCTCAGAATTAAAAAGACCGGCAGTAATTCCTTTTTTCGTCATAGGTGACCCGGATTTTGACACAAGTCTTGCCATCGTAAAGACCGCTATCGATTCCGGTGCAGACATACTCGAGCTTGGCATCCCGTTTTCTGACCCGATTGCTGACGGCCCGACAATTCAAAAAGCTGATGTCCGTGCGCTGGCGGCTGGTATGACTGTTGAAAAGGCGCTCGATTTTATCAAGCAGGTCAAACAATACAAAGATATCCCGATAGGCCTGTTGATGTATTACAATCTTATTTACCATTACGGCACGGAAAAATTCTTTACTGATTTTCAGAATGCAGGTGTCAACAGCATCCTAATTGCGGACCTGAGCATCGACGATGCAGATGAAATCATTGGGCCCGCAAAAATAGCCGGTCTCGATACGGTTTTTATGGCCACACCGAATACAAATCCTGAAAGAATGAAAAAAATCGCTGCTAATACAACAGGATTTATTTATGCTGTCTCACTTCTGGGCGTTACGGGAAGCAG
>JBFZBH010000248.1:0-3582 GCA_041308525.1 Phycisphaerae bacterium
AGTCACAAAAGACAAGCAAGGAAAGATTACGAAAAAATCAATGATGTCTGTAAGGTTTGTGCCGATGGTACGAGAACCGAACAGATAATTTCTCTGCTTTTCATTTCAAACATACGTTCGAAAATTTTAGAGAGATGCTTCGCCTTCGGCTCAGCATGACAAACTTCTAATGATTTCTTGAGAGTAATCTCGTAACCTTTTTTCTTAACTACACCTCCCCGAGTAGGGCTCGAACCTACGACCTAGCGGTTAACAGCCGCTCGCTCTACCAATTGAGCTATCGGGGAATAAATCTTATCCCAAAATTACAATCTTATGAACTTTTCAAAAAACTTCTTTTCTCAACGACCCAGCGGTTAATCCGGCAATCCTGCCGGACTCGCTGGTGCCAATTGAGCTATCGGGGAATAAACTATCAACAGACGCCCAGATATTATCCAAAGTCTCAGTAATTTTGTCAATGCCAAACTTCAAATTATCGAATCTTTTTCTCTATAAGCCGATTTAGAATAAAAATTTTTATCGGGTTAAGCGGGTTGCAAAAGGAGAGCGGCTTTCATATAATCTCTGCTTTAATAATGTCATTGAATTTCAGGGATAAGGACAGAAATGAGCAGCAGCATAATAGAGCAGATAAAGGCATTGAAGCGCGGGACGGTGGAGATTTTTACCGAACCGGAGCTTGCGGAGAAGCTATCTGAGGCCGAAAAGACGGGCAGGCAACTGCGAATCAAGCTGGGGCTGGACCCGACAAGCCCGGACATTCATCTTGGGCATACGGTGGTGCTGCGAAAGATGCGGCAGTTCCAGGAACTCGGTCACAAGGCGGTGCTGATTATTGGGGACTACACAGCAAGAATCGGCGACCCTACGGGACAGAATGTTACCAGGCCGATGCTTTCGCCCGAACAGATAGAGAAAAATGCAAAGACGTATTTCGAACAGGCGGGCAAGATACTCGATACGAGCCAGGAGAAACTGGAGGTGCGGCACAACAGCGAATGGCTTGCGCCGCTGGATTTGGCCAATATCATAAAGCTGGCTGCAAGTATGACCGTCGCAAGGATGCTCGAAAGAGATACCTTCGAAATAAGAAATAAAGCAGGCGATCCAATCGGCGTCCACGAATTTTTGTATCCGCTTATGCAGGGATACGATTCGGTTATGGTAAAGAGCGATGTGGAGCTTGGCGGAACAGACCAGACATTTAACAATCTTGTCGGAAGAGACCTGCAAAGATTGTTCAATCAGCCGCCGCAAATTGTCCTAACCACGCCGATCCTTGTAGGGCTTGACGGCAAGGAAAAGATGAGCAAATCGAAGGGCAACTACATCGGCGTTACCGATAAGCCGGATGATATGTTCGGCAAGGTAATGAGCATACCGGATACTCTGATGGAAAATTATTTTACGCTGCTGACAGATTTTCCGGCGGAAAAAATTGCAGAGCTGACCAATGCATCAATGACGCACCCGAAAGAGGCGAAGGTCCTTTTGGGTAAAACAATAGTCGCGCAGTTCTACGATGAAAAAACAGCACAGGCGGCTGCTGAGCAGTTCGAAAAAGTTTTTGCCCAAAAGCAACTGCCCGATGAGATTCCGGATTGTTCCGTGCCGTCGGCTGCGATTTCAGTAAAGGATTTGCTGGTTGTGTGCAAGCTTGTATCGACCGGAGGCGAGGCGAAAAGGATGTGCGCACAATCGGCTGTGACGATTGACAACCGCAAGGTAACCGACCCGAACGAGCAAATCACGCCGGCAAACGGCCTGACTATACAGGTAGGCAAACGGAGGTTTGCAAGATTGTCTGTCCGCTGAATCTGCGGAGTGAAACTACCGGGACACGAGGACATTTTGATTAGAGTTTACGGACGAGGCCGATGATGACGGCTTCGATTCTGCAGCTATTGGAAAAAATCGGCTGATATTCATCGTTGGCGGGCTGGAGGCGCACGGCATCTTTTTCCTTAAAGAATCTTTTAATGGTGGCGTTATCATCATCGACGATTGCGATAACCATCTGGCCGTTGTCGGCGATTTTGGTGCGCTTGCAGATTACAAAGTCGCCGTCGCGGATGCCGTCATCAATCATACTTTGACCAGTGACTTCGAGGGCGAAAATCTCGCCGGTGTTTCCGAAGACATTTTCGACGGAGATGTATTCTCTGGTTTCGATTGCTTCAATGGGAAGTCCTGCAGCCACCCTGCCGACAAGGGGAATGCCTTTTGGAATTCCGGTCGAATCCTTTGCAGAGAGGCTTTCAAGCAATTCGAACGCTTCCGCAGCCGGCTTCAAAGAACGAGCCTTGCCGGCTGTGAACTGAAGATACCCTTTTTTTCGAAGCTCTTCGATATGCTCGAATATTGTGCTTCTGCTTAGGTGCAGTTGTTTGGCCAGCTCTGAAATCGTCGGCGAAAAGCAATTGCTCTTCAGATGCGCCGATATGACTTTCAGCAGCTGCAGCTGGCGCGGCGTAAGGTTTTCCTGTTGAAGTTGGGCCGAATCCATACCTGATTTTTGCTCCTTCAATATTATTAACGAGCGATTCAGACCTGCTCGCAGGCAGCAATTGACTGCCACAATGTGGACAAAGGCGCTCTGAAATAACGCCTGTCTGTGCGAAGATGGTGCCGGCGGCCTGGCCGTTCATCAGCTTGATGATGGTGTGCCTGTCGTGCCGCGGCCAGGACCAGATAAAATCTCCTCCGGGACCGAATACGCAGAGCGGTTCTTTTGTACTCATATTTTTACCCTTTATCTGCATAATTTTAACCTTCTGAAATTTTATCTTTTTTTCCCTTGGCAGATTTGTTATCGGCAAGCACACCAGAAAAACCCTAACAAAAACCGAACAAAAAACAGGAGAGGTTTAAATTTTTTATTTTCCTGTTTTGAACATACTGGAAGGCGAAATAATATGGGACGAACGGTGAAAAATCGCATCAAAAACCTTATGACTTCATATTGTTGTATGCATGCAGGCAGTGATGAAAAGGATATTCAGAAATAAAAACCCCCGGGGAGGCCCGGGGGTTAAATTTTAAAATCGCACAACATTAATACAATTGGTTTTACTGCTGCCAGTCTTCGCGTCTTGTGCCGTGATAGGTCCTGACTGTATATTCGAATTTCTTTTTTGTGCTGGCTGAAAGATCGAAACTGAATTTTACCGTGTCCTTATCATACTTTTCATAGTCTTCTTTCGTCTGGATGTCCCAGTAAGTTGTCGGAAAGTTGCGGTTAACCTCAATCTTTACAGGGATGTCGCGGGTGTTGCGGACTTCAATAGTATATGTTCGGACTTCATCCCAGCCGGCGATATTTCCATTCTTATCGAATTTGTAGTTTTCGGTTTTGAAATCAAGAAGCTTTGGCTCGACAATCACGTTGCTAACAGCGCCAAGGTTCAGCTCGACTTCCTCTTCAACAGGAATATATTTGAAGAAAGATTGGCCGGTGTAGGAAAGATGCTCCTGTTTATCGGCGTTCCTGTAAACTTTCAGCAGGCCGCCTGGAATCGGGGTATCGCCGAGCTTGTGAGCCTTGTCATTTTTGAAACTTAAAAACCTTACGACGCTTGT
>JBFZBH010000249.1:0-3578 GCA_041308525.1 Phycisphaerae bacterium
AACTGAACCTTGCATACTGGCAGGCGGCCAACAGCGGCAAGGAAGAAGATTATGACAAGTCGAGCAGCCTTGAACTGAAGATAAGAAAGATTTACAGCAATAAGGGAGACTTCGCATTTTTGAAAAACATGAAGGAATCAGGACAGATAAAAGACCAGCTTCTGTCGAGGCAGCTTCTGGTCCTTTACAACAGCTATCTTCCCAATCAGATAGAACCAAAACTTACAAAGCAGCTTGTGGAGTTGGGGACACAGATAGAGAAAAACTTCAGCACCTTCAGAGGCAAAATCGGAGTCCAGGAGCTGAGCGACAACCAGATACGTGAGATTCTGAAGACGGAGACGAACTCCGCGAAACGAAAAGAGGCATGGGAGGCAAGCAAACAGGTCGGAGAGGTGGTCGCCAAAGACCTGATAAAGCTTGTGAAGCTTCGCAACGAGGCAGCAAGAAAAGTCGGATTCGATAATTTCCACACAATGCGTCTGACGCTGGGACAGCAGGATGTAAAAGAGGTGGACAAGATTTTCCAGGAGCTTTACGAACTGACAAACGACCCGTTTGCGAAAGTGAAACTGGATTTGGATGAAATCCTGTCTGAAAAATACAGGCTTGATATTATGGGGGTAATGCCCTGGCACTATCACGACCCGTTTTTCCAGGAAACCCCGCTGGTGCTGGAGGTAAACCTCGATAAATATTACGAAGGCAAGGATGTTGTGAAGCTTGCGAGGGAATTCTTTTATGGGATTGATTTGCCTGCGGATACGATAATTGCGCGAAGCGACCTGTTCGAGCGCGAAGGCAAGAACCCTCATGCGTTCAGCTCGGACATAGACAAGGAAGGCGATGTGCGGATACTTTGCAACGTAAAAAATAACGAGCAGTGGATGGAGACGCTGCTTCACGAATTAGGCCATGCTGTTTACGATAAAAATCATGACCCCAAGGTCCCGTATATACTGAGGGAGCCTGCACATTCCTTCACCACAGAGGCAATAGCAATGATGTTCGGCAGGCAGAGCCGCAACGCGGGCTGGATGCAGGAAATGCTTGGCCTTTCGGCCAGTCAGAAAACAGAGATCGAAAAAGTATGCAGCCAGTATGCGAAGATGAAGCAGCTTATTTTCGCTCGGTGGGCAATGGTGATGTATGAATTCGAAAAGCAGCTTTATGCCAACCCTGACCAGGATTTGAACGGATTGTGGTGGGACCTAGTCGATAAATATCAGCTCGTAAACAAACCGGCTGGGAGAAACAAACCCGACTGGGCAGCGAAGATTCATTTTACGATAGCACCCTGCTACTATCATAATTACGCAATGGGCGAACTTCTTGCCTCGCAGCTGGACAATTACATTTCCCGAAATATTCTCAAGGAAGAGAATCCGTCATATGCAGGCGAAAAGAAGATTGGCAGCTTCCTTAAGGCCAGGGTCTTCGAGCCTTCGGCTGTTTATTACTGGAACCATATGATTGAAAGGGCAACAGGCGAAAAACTTACTGCAAAATATTTTGTCGAGCAGTTCGTAAAATAAAAATGAACTAAGAAAGGTACAAAGAAAGATATTTATATATTTTCACTGCGTGACCTTCGTGTGCTTCGCTGTGAAAAAATGTTTTTGGAAGGGCTAATGAATGGATTCGGACAGAAGCGGACTTGCTGAGATAACAATCAAGTCGGTAATTTTAGGTGCGGTGCTGTCGGCGATAATGGGTGCCGCGAATATGTATTTCGGCCTTTTTGCTGGGATGACAATCTCGGCAACCATACCAGCAGCGGTAATCTCACTGGGGATTTTAAGGCTGTTCAGGAAATATAATATCCTGGAGAACAACTTCATCAAGACATCAGCATCGGCGGGAGAATCCCTTGCAGCAGGCGTAATATTTACACTTCCAGCGCTTGTGATAATGAATTTCTGGGACAGATTTTACTACTGGCCGATAACGATAATCGCGCTGTTCGGAGGAGTGCTAGGTGTATTGTTCACGATTCCGCTGCGAAGGTCGCTGATAGTCGAGGAAAAACTGAAATTCCCGGAAGGCGTAGCAGCAGCAGAGGTGCTCGAATCCGGCTACCGGGGCGGCTCGGACATCTTGTATATTGTAAAATCTTCTATAGCCGGTGCGCTTTTCAAGGTCGGCGCGGGCGGATTAAAAATCTGGGCAGAGACAATTGAAGGTGCGAAGGCAATCGGCGGGACTGTTGCATATTTCGGCTCGAATTTAAGCCCGGCCCTTTTGTCTGTCGGATATATTGTCGGCCTCAACACAGCGATTTTAATGTTTATAGGCGGAGCATTTAACTGGTGTGCTGCGATACCATCCGTTGCCTTTCAATATGACTGGCCTGTATATCAGCTTAAAAGTGAAATCGCTACGGAAAAAATTGGCGGCTGGAACACTTTCGCTCTCGAATATAAAACGGTAAAGCCCGATGCAACTGAATTGGAGAAAAAGCAGGCCGAAGACTTCAACGCCGATGTGGACAGCAAGCTGGGCAAGCCCGTTGAGGCAATCGAATACGCAAGCCAGATATGGTCAAAAAAGACACGATATATCGGAGTTGGGGGAATGCTTATCGGGGGATTGTGGACAATTTTCAAGCTGCGAAGGTCGCTATTCAAAGGAATAATTGATGGAGTAAATGCATACCGGCGGGTTGTAAAGACAGCAGCGCCTGCTGTGGAGCGGACCGAAAAGGATATGCCGATGAAATGGGTGCTTATCTGCATACTCGGCTCAATTGTTCCCATTTTTCTGCTTTATGAGCATTTCGTTGGAAAGGTATATGTAAGCTTTCCGATGGCAGTTGTTATGGTTCTGACGGGATTTCTTTTCTCTGCTGTGGCAGGTTATATGGCAGGCCTCGTCGGCTCATCGAACAATCCGATATCTGGCGTTACTATAGCGACTGTGCTTTTGTCGGCATTTTTACTCGTGTTCCTGATGGGACGCACCGCCGCTAACGGCCCTGCAGCAGCCGTTATCATTGGCGGAGTCGTCTGCTGCGCCGCAGCCATATCCGGCGATGTGATGCAGGACCTTAAAACTGGCCAGATTGTCTCAAATACCCCCTGGAAACTGCAGGTTGCGGAAATAATAGGGACAGTTTCGGCTGCATTCGTTATGGCGCCTGTCCTTATGATTCTGTATAAAGGATACGGCTTCAAGGGGCACGTTTCCGGACTGGATGCAACAGGCTTTCCAAAAGAGGACGCACTATCAGCTCCGCAGGCGAATTTAATGGAATCTGTGGCTAAGCAGGTTTTTTCAGGTTCTGTTCCCTGGACTTATGTTTTGATTGGAATCGCTGTTGCTGTTTTGGTGATAATCCTCGATGAGATTCTTATCAAGAGAGGCAGCACATTTCGCACACCTGTTATGGCGGTCGCAATCGGGATATATCTTCCTCTGGAGCTTGAGACGCCGATTCTGGCAGGCGGAATAATAAGCTATCTCATCTACCGCTATCACAAGAAAAGAAATACTGCAAAAGAAGTCGTGCAGGAAGGCGACAAAAGAGGTCTTTTATTGGCATCAGGCCTTATCACAGGCGAGGCCCTGATGGGAGTCAT
>JBFZBH010000250.1:0-3553 GCA_041308525.1 Phycisphaerae bacterium
GCCTTGCGTGCCCACCCCTGACTATCCGCATACAAGTTACACAGACGCTGGTCTGCCTCAAGATAGGATTTCAGGTCCGCAAGATGCATATAGTGGTCGCCGCCAGTTAAAAGTGTATCATAAATCGGTGCAAAAATTCCCGGTTCATAGCGGCTGAAAAAATTCGATACAATCATATCTAAAGCTGAGCGAGTATCAGGTTCATTTTCATAGTGCCAGCGCGGATTGTACCAGCTTTGGCTGCCTGCCACTTCTTCCGCGGTCAAACCAAACAGGAAAAAGTTTTCCTCCTCGGCCTCCTGTGCCATCTCAATAGTCGCACCGTCGCGTGTTCCGATTGTCAGCGCACCATTCATCATGAACTTCATATTGCTCGTCCCGCTCGCCTCATAGCCTGCTGTCGATATCTGATTGGAAACATCGCTGGCAGGGATAAGCCTCTCCGCCAGAGAAACACTGTAGTCAGGCAGGAACAGGACTTTGAGTCGTCCGCGAACTGCCGGGTCGCCATCAATTGTCCCGGCAAGGTTATTGATAAACTTGATAATAACCTTGGCCAAATGATAGGCCGGGGCCGCCTTGCCCGCAAAGAAAAACGTTCGCGGCTCAATTTCCATATCCGGATTTGCGCGAAGCCTGTTATAAAGCACCACGATGCGCAGTGCATTTAGCAGCTGACGCTTATATTCGTGTATTCGCTTGACCTGGCAATCGAAAATGCTGTCGGGATTAACTGTCTGCCCTGTTGTCAGTTTGAACCAGTCGGCAAACTTTATCTTGGCTGCAAGTTTGGCTTTACGGAAATCATTTTGAAAACTCTTGTCATCCGCCAGCGGTTTGAGGCTGCTCAATTGAGAAAGATCTGTTATCCAGCCGTCGCCTATGGCTTCGGTAATTGCATTCGCAAGCGCAGGATTGGCCAGCAGAAGCCATCGCCGCGGCGTAACACCGTTTGTCTTATTATTAAACCGTTCAGGGAACATATCTGCAAAGTCTTTGACTGTTATCGTGCGAAGTAATTTTGAGTGAATCGCTGCCACTCCGTTTGTGCTGTGCGAACCGACAATGGCCAAATTAGCCATACGAATCTTTCGCACCGGCCGTTCCTCGACCAGGCTCATACGCTCAATGCGGCCCTCATCGACGGCAAAACGAGTGTGAACATCATTAAGCAGACGCCGATTTATTTCAAGGATAATTTCCAGCTGACGAGGCAGCAGCCTTTCAAACCATGCCATCGGCCATTTTTCAAGGGCTTCTGGAAGAAGTGTGTGGTTTGTATAAGCCAAGGTCTTCTGTGTTATGTCCCAGGCCTGCTCCCATTCCAGATGCGCTTCGTCCAGCAAAATACGCATCAACTCCGGTACAGCCATCGATGGATGTGTATCATTAAGCTGGATTGCTGCTTTCTCGGGAAGCATATTCCAATCGGTATTTGTGCGGCAGAAACGCCTGATTAGGTCTGCCAGCGAACAGGCCACAAGAAAATACTCCTGAATAAAACGCAGCCCCTGCCCCATGCTTGTTGAATCGTCGGGATACAACACTCGCGTAAGCGACTCAGCTGTAAGGGTCTCCGCCAAGGCGCCTACAAAGTCGCCGCTGCTGAATCGCTGAAAATCAAAATAATCAGGCGAGGCAGCTGCCCAGAGCCGAAGAGTATTAACCGTCTTGCCCCCGTAACCGACCACAGGGCGGTCGAATGGAATACCAAGCAAACTCGAGGGCTTGTCAGCAATCACACGGAGTGCCCCCGCACACATCTCAAATGAGCAGTTCAGCTTGACCTCCACTATGTCCTGCAGGCGAGAAACCTCCCATGGGTCCGGATGACGAAGCCAGTTGTCGGGCTGTTCATACTGCCAGCCATTCTTAATTGACTGTTTGAAGATACCGTACTCATAACGCAGACCATAGCCCATAGCCGGAAGCTGCATTGTAGCCATTGAGTCGAGAAAACACGCAGCCAGACGGCCCAGTCCGCCATTGCCCAGTCCTGCATCAGGCTCCTGTTCAATCAATTCAAGAACATCAATATTCTTTGCCTCAACAGACGACCGAAGTGCTTGAAGTAAAAGATTTGTAACATTGTTCGCCAATGCACGGCCGATGAGGAACTCCATCGAAAGATAGTAAATTCGCTTCGGATTCATCCGGTTATATGTCTCCTCTGTATGAATCCATCGCTGCGACAGAATATCACGCACAGAGCGGGCAAATGCCTCAAATCTATCTCGCGGACCAACCGCCTTCAAGTCAATAATGTTGTCGAAAATAAGGTGCCGCTCATATAACGCAGAATCAGAACCGGAAAATTGAATCGGGCCGCAGCCATATTGTTTCAGCAATTGCTGCAAATCAACGCTTGCCGTTGATACCCCCCGTGGAGCTGGTATGCTTTTTGTTCCCATTTCAATATCCTTTCTTAAGTTATTTTCCCATAAACTTCAACATCGCTCGATTACCCGGTGCATTCAGGCTTGATGTGCGAAGCATTAAATACCCTCATAAAGCGCGAGCCAGCTGACTGCACATCCGAATCTTCTTCATCTCAATGCGGCCACTTCCAATTTTCTGTTTCCGGTTTATCGATACCATACTCATAAGCATAGTTCTGACAGTCTATCTGCATGTTGCGAAGCTTCTCTTTGACATGGGCACCCGAAACCTGCAGCGAGGGAATACGGTCAATGACGTCGATAGCCAGGCTGAATCGGTCGATCTGATTCTGAATTGCCAGGTCAAGCGGTGTATTTATATTGCCCTTCTCTTTGTAACCGCGAACATGAAGGTTCTTGTGATTTGTCCGCCGATAAGTCAGCCGATGAATCAGCCACGGATAACCGTGGAAATTAAAGATGATGGGCTTATTAACGGTAAATATGCTGTCGAAATCTTTATCAGACAGTCCGTGAGGATGCTCTGTGGATGGGGTTAGCTTAAAGAGGTCCACAACATTGACAAATCTTATCTTAAGATCCGGAAAATACTTTCGGAGCAGTATCACTGCTGCCAGAGCCTCTTTAGTAGGTATATCGCCCGCTGAAGCCATTACAACATCAGGTTCAGAACCTTGATCATTGCTCGCCTTCTGCCAGATGCTGATACCCTTGGTGCAGTGCACGATTGCCGCATCCATATCAAGATACTGCAGATGCTTTTGTTTGTCGCAGACAATCACGTTAATGTAGTTGGTGCTCCGCAGGCAGTGGTCGGCTACGCTCAGCAGGCAGTTCACGTCTGGCGGCAGATAAATGCGGCATACATCCGCACTCTTGTTGGTTACCACATCCAGGAAGCCGGGGTCCTGATGGGTGAAACCGTTGTGGTCCTGACGCCACACCGTCGAGGTAATGAGCAGATTCAGTGAAGACACCGGCGCACGCCATGGTAGGTCACGGCATATAGCCAGCCATTTTGCATGCTGGTTAAACATTGAATCGATAACGTGCACAAAAGCCTCATAAGTTGAGAAAAATCCGTGACGTCCCGAGAGCAAATATCCTTCCAGCCAGCCCTCTAATGTGTGTTCCGAAAGCATCTCAAGAACCCG
>JBFZBH010000251.1:0-3552 GCA_041308525.1 Phycisphaerae bacterium
GGAGTTCGCTTCTATCTGCGGTAAACACTTTCTTAAATTGGACCAGCTTCACTACGGATATTGGAGCAGCGACCTGCCCGTTGATATACTGAATCTGCGTAAAGCTCAGGAGAAATATACTGACTTTCTTGTTTCGCATATTCCTGCTGGTGCAAGAACGATTTTAGACGTTGGATGCGGCACAGGCCAGACAGCCAGGAGGCTGATTGACATGGGTTTTCAGGTGGACTGTGTTTCACCAAGCCCTTTCCTTAGCGAGCAAGTTCGTGTGCTGCTGGGGAACACAAGTCATATTTTTGATTGTACGTATGAACAATTGGATATAGAGAATCGATACGATGTAGTGATGTTTAGCGAGAGCTTTCAGTACGTCCACTTGGATGAAGCTATAAAAAAAACCTTAAGATTCCTGAATCCGAACGGCTACATGCTGATTTGCGACGTTTTCAAGACCAGTTCAAACAGGCATTGCAAGATGGGCGGCGGACACAAATTGACTCAATTCTATGAACTGATGGCATCTGCCCCCTTCGAACTAATTGAGGATGTGGACATCACCGAGCAAACTGTACCGAGTCTTGACCTGCTGGATGACATTATGAAAAAAGTTGTCGCGCCTGTTTTGACTGAAAGTCTAACCTTTTTGCGCGGAAGATATCCTCTTACAGTAAAACTTCTCTGCTGGAAATACAAAAAGAAAATAAAACGGACGTATGAAAAATATTTCAACGGACAAAGGAGAAGCGACGATTTTAGAATGTTCAAGACATATCGGCTTTTTCTTTACAGAAAGCAAACTATCTGACAACATCTTATGTCCGGCTCAATTTCTAAACCGGGTTTGCCACAGTCAATGCCTCTATTGCTTCGTCCCTGTCTTTGGCGAAATTAAAAATGTCCCGCAAGCCGGTTACAACGAAGATGCATTTAACAGGCAATGAAACATTGTACAATATGAGCATTCGCCCCATTTTATTGAGAAATTGACGGAGGATTATTAGATTTCGCAGGTTGGTTGAGTTTATCAATTCGACTCCATGCAGGTTGATAAGGACATTGCAGTCGCGTCCTTTGTATATCATCTCATTAACTTCTTTGAGCTCTGTGTTCAGCCGCTGTCTGTCTGAAAAAGTAATAATCAAAAGCTCTTGTGAAATATTTTCTATCGGCATATTGACTCTTCTCCATTTACTTTCCGCGCGTTCGACGTTTTTATGGGAACAATCAGCATAAATATTCCCTCACATATAATATAATCTAAAATTCGAGGGACCCCAAATCGAATCTTCTAATAATGATGTGTAAAATTTTTCTCTATGCCGGTTATTTCTTATGATTTGTGGGGGTGTCGAAGGTTTTTACATATCGAATTTGATGTTTTTGAATATCGTTCTTATTATGGGAACTGCCGCGAATATTTGTTCAATAAAGGCAGGTCTCAGCAAGATTTCATATCAGGTTCCAAAATGCTGCATTGCCAAATCATAACTGTTTGGTGTTCATATTCTTATAACGTCTTGCGGATGTATTTTTCGAATCAATTATCCTGCACTGTTAATTTATGTAATAGAAGTTTAGACATAGCTTTTTGAAGTAAGACATTTCGATTCAGTCAATGATATCTTCATGTTGTTATTGAAGTTATGGATGTTTCAGTCCGGCATAACAGCATCGATCGTGAACCTAAACCGCCCTGTATTATATGCCGAAAAACAAAAAGAAATAAGAACTTTGCCTGCGGGTTTTCGTATTGGACATTGTTTGTACCAGTTCGGCTTAAAATCCGCGTATGAACCAACCAGCAGGTAGCAGCGTTACTCATGTTGGCTTGAGTAAAAAAAATGAGGTTATATGGAAACGAGCAGAAATCGTCATGTGTACGACGTATTCGTAATATTTCTTGCTGTAATTATTTCCGGCTGTACTGTTTCGGAACGTCCGCGCGCACGGATGGGCAGTTATGCCGGTTCCTTTGCAAGTTTTACTGATGCCGACTCGCTTGGGCATCATAATTTCAGCTCATTCGTCGGTGAGCGTAACGGCATTGCATATACAGCCCGCGGCGGTCATATCGATATCGCACATCTGCGAATTGCCGCCGACAATGTTTATTATCTGAACAACCTCGTTTCGAATCATCTCAAGGCCGGCGATACTGAGTTTACATACAAGCTGAATACCGATCCGGCTGTATTTAAAGTTCGCATCGAGTATCCGCTTTATTTGAAGATGCTTTCCGAAAGTGAGCAGAAAAGAATCCTCGATGAGGTCTCGCTTGAAATGTCCCAGTATTTTGCCTGGCAAATGGTCTCCTGGCATGAGGTTCTCACATGGTTCGGTTTGACTTTTTATGGTCTCCCGCAGTTTAATTCAGCCTTTTCCTGGGAAGATAATTACTCCAATCTTCTGGGTATTATTCTCGGCGGCAGAGCCGCAGGGGACCGTTCGAATAATTTCAACGATGCTATGACTAATAACTTGAAGGGCGAGCTTGGAAAACTCGGCATACAGCCGGCATCTATTGCCAAATCAAGCTCGGAGAAAATGCGAGGCAAGTGGTTTACAGACAATAAGGGCGTTAAGGTTCTTATGCGCAATATGGACCTCGGTCTCGACGATGGTTATGTCTCGCCTGTTCTCGTTCCGGGAATTTGTTCTGATTCCCTGCCGCTGCTGTATCCTGTTCCGCGATTGAAATCCGCCGCAAATTACGGATTTGTCGTGGATTTGGAAATCAATAACAGCGGTTCAGCTGGTCATCGCTGCCTGGACATCATATACCCCGATGGCAGGAACGGACCCATCCATCCTTCCAAAGACTTGCCAGCCATTATGCTTGTTGCAAGAAACCAGGCCATCGAAAAAGGATTCGATGTCGTGCCGAAAACTCAGCAGACCGAATTCGAGCCAATGCTTTCTGACCGCAAGCTGAATGCAGACAGCCTGATTGCAGACTCCGCTCTCAGATAAAATCAGGGCCGGATTTTGGCAGGATTGGTTTCAGGTAAATAATGCCCTCCAGCGGCAGCATTATCACATCCGCAAGATGTGATCTTGCCATTCCTATCTTCCTCTTGCCCTTGCCTTAATAATTAGGAACTATCGAATTTCGCTGATGTGATACTCGTTAATTATATGAGCAATTAACCAGCCGTTTTTAAGCATTTTCCGTATTGCACTAATATTCGAAACAGATTTATACTTCAATGAGTCTCTTTCAGGAGTTTGTATATGAAGACTGCAACAAGATTACAAATAAGGAGGTGCTAAAAATAAACCTCAAACATAAATTCGACTAAGTTGCTGGAGTTCTAAATGAAAACATTTATTCTATTACTTGTGGTATGTTTTTTGCTTTTGTCTTGCACCATTATCGCATCAGCTGAATGCGCGTTAGGGCTTCAGCGAATTGCTTTTGGATTGTCTCGACCGGTTGGTTTGGCCGACCCAAACGACGGCAGCAACAGATTATTCATACTCGAACAGCATACCGGACGGATTAAAATTGTTGATTTAGACACCAATACAATTCTGCCTGTTCCATTTCTTCAA
>JBFZBH010000252.1:0-3547 GCA_041308525.1 Phycisphaerae bacterium
AGTCGCAAATATCACTTACTTTTATGGAATCCGCATACCTCTTTACTTCCGCGACTTCGCAGGAATGATAACGGTTGTGGCCACGGCTTTCACATTCGGCAAAATGGTGCGTTCCGGAGAATTGATTGCCGTTATGGCATCGGGTGTAAGCCTCAAACGGCTGGTTGTTCCCGTTTTTGTGATTGCCCTGCTGATGACAGGCCTGTTTGTTATCGACCAGGAATTTATAATTCCCCCGCTCGCAGATAAGCTCGTCCGCAGTGAAGATGATGTCCGGGGTGAAAAGTCTTATGGCGTCAGATTCATTAATGATGAGCATGGCTCGCTTCTCTTTGCTCAAACATTCGACAGCAAAAACTCTGCTCTTAATTACCCGACAATCCTGCTGAGAAATCAAACAAATAGAATCGGCGTCTGGGAGGTAACAGGATGGATATCTGCCGACAAGGCGGTTTACAATCATCAAAACCTCCGCTGGGATTTAATTAACGGCATTCGAAGTGATAAAACATCCCTTAGCGCACCGATTCCTTTTTATTCTTATACCTCTGATGTCGGGCCGAAAGAGCTGCCCGTCAGAAGGAAGGCGGAAAATAAATCTCTCCTGAGCTGGGCTCAGCTTAATAGACTTTCGAATCAGAAAAATAAAATAAAAGACCAGGGCCAGCTCTATGCACAAATGCAGTCTCATATAACCGACCCGATTATCAGCCTTGTTATGCTTATGATAAGCGTGCCAATCCTGATATGCAGGGACCCGAAGACTTTGAAAACAGCTGTGATGTTCAGCTTTACTGCTACTACCGCCTGCTTTATCACGACTTTCGTATCCAAGTTATTCGCAACAGAAGCATTTTTCGATAAAATGATACCTGAATTCTGGGTATGGCTGCCCGTTTTTATCTTCCTGCCCGTAGCTGTAATAGAGCTGGACTCAATGAAGACCTGACTGGCTCACAATTTCCCTGTTGATTCTGGCGCTGCACCAGTCTTTGCCGCACATCGTGCAGTAATCAGCATCCTGAAGGGCTTTTGTTCCAGCCAGCTCGCAGGCTTCCGTATGCATCTGCTCGGCAGTTTTGGGGTCGAGCGATTGAGAAAAATGCTCTTTCCAGTTTAGTTTGTTTCTTGCGATGCTCAATTCCCTGTCGCGCTGCGCAGCTCCTTTTAATCCACGTGCGATATCAGCAGCGTGAGCAGCAATCTTTGCTGAGACAACTCCTGTGCGGACATCCTGAAGGGTCGGCAATCCAAGATGCTCGCGAGGCGTTACATAGCATAAAAAGGATGCGCCGTAAAAAGCGGCAGCAGTCCCGCCGATTGCACTTGTTATATGGTCATAGCCCGGCGCTATATCGGTAACAACAGGGCCAAGGACATAGAAAGGTGCAGCGCGGCAAATCTTCTGCTGGATTTCCATATTGTATTGAATCTGGTCAAAAGGAATATGGCCGGGTCCTTCGACCATAACCTGGCAGCCTTTTTCCTGCGCCCTGGCAACAAGCTCTCCCAAGGTCCTCAGCTCTGCTAATTGGGCTTCATCGGTCGCATCGGCAATTGCTCCGGGTCTTAGACCATCTCCGAGAGAAAAACAGATATCATATTCAGCCATTATGCCGCATAAATCATCGAACATCTCGTAGAAAGGATTCTGCTTATTGTGATAGAGCATCCATTTTGCAAGAAGCGCGCCGCCCCTGCTGACAATGCCAGCAACACGTGATTTAATCAAGGGAAGATATTCGCGCAAGACGCCAGCGTGGATTGTAAAAAAATCCACTCCCTGCTGTGCCTGCTTTTCAATTACATCAAGAATGTGCTTGTTGTCTATCTCGCTTACATTTTTATCTTTAACAATTTGATAAATCGGCACCGTGCCGAATGGAACCGGGCAAACAGAAAGCAGGGTCTGTCTTGTTTTGTCCAGATCGCCGCCTGTGCTTAAATCCATAATTGCATCGGCCCCGACTTCGAGTGCAGCCTGGAGCTTTGCAATTTCCAAATCTATCGATGAGCTGACAGAGCTTGTCCCAATATTGGCATTGACCTTTGTCGAAACTGCCCTGCCGATGCCGGCAGCCTTAAGGTTGGTCTTAAGATGCACCTTGCTGGCTGGTATGACAAGCCTTCCTGCTGCAATTTCTTTGCGAATCATTTCGGCATCGACGCTTTCGGCTTTCGCAACCGAGCGCATCTGTTCTGTTATCGAACCATTTTTCGCACTTTGCAATTGTGTTGACATCTTTATGCCCTCTAAAACAAAAAATCGCCCCTGCTGGAAGCGATTTTTTCTTCTGTAGAACGATTTTTTATTGCCTATCACTTTCCTACGCAGGCCTGTCAGCCGCAACGGGCTTTATCCTGTTCAGGTTCAAAGGGTCTTATCTCAGATTCGCTTCTTGCGAACCACCCCTAGTGAACATACAGAATTATAATGTGAACAACTGAAAAGTCAAATATTTTCCAAATTTATCCATGTGAATAAACGATACAAAATCTGTTTCGCGTTAATTATTCCTTACAGAGATTTTTCGTCCTTGCCACAAGCCCTTTCGATTATTACAATGCATCGCACTATTTATAAGTTATCAGGATTTAGAGTATGATTATATTTCCTATTCGGACAAATATCTGGCCGAGAAGAACGCCTTACGTTAATTATGCACTAATCATAATTAACGCCGCCATTTTTTTTCTTACATATCATCCTGTGCAGAATCCATATACACATCAGGCAGAGCACATTCTTTGGCCGTGGGCGGAACAATATATGCTTTATCCTGCGAACTGGATATGGTTTCAGTTCATATCATACGCATTTCTTCACGGCGGATGGAGCCATATCATCGGCAATATGTTTTTTCTGTATCTGTTCGGAAATAATGTATGCGACAGGCTCGGAACATTCCGTTACCTGCTTTTATACTTTGCATCAGCAGTTGCAAGCGCTGCCGGGCACATAGTTTTAACAAAGCTGTACACCCCTGACCCTTTATTCGTGCCTTTACTGGGAGCAAGCGGGGCGATTTCAGGAATAATCGGGGCATACCTGGTATTATTTCCTCAAACTGCCATCACTGTTTTTTACTGGTTTTTCTTTTTCATAGATACCATAGAGGTGCCTGCCTCGTTTTTTATCGCCCTGAAATTAATACTCTACGATAATATTATGGCGCGGGTACCAAATGGCGTAGCGTATGATGCGCATCTTGCCGGATATGCGTTTGGCATAATTGCAACAATGCTTCTGCTTGCCACAGGCATTGTCAAAGTCAGCGAATTTGACCTCTTGTCGGTTATCAAACACTGGAACCGAAGGCGGCAATACCGCAACCTTGTTTCAAGGGGATTCGACCCGTTTTCAGGCAGGACAACCGTAAAAAAAGAAGAGCCGGCCCAGGCCAATACATCACCAGTTGACCAGATAACATTAGAAAAAATCCAGCAGCTGCGAAGAGATATCGGCAGATTCATCTCACAAAAAAACCTGCCTGAGGCCGCACAAGTGTATCAGGAGCTTATCAAAACAGACAGCAGGCAAATCCTT
>JBFZBH010000253.1:0-3516 GCA_041308525.1 Phycisphaerae bacterium
TAATCGAAAACAGAAGCCGGCGTCACCAGTGAAGTATAATTAAAACGCAGCAGGTTTGTTTTGAATTCCCGGTTATCGCCCGGCTCACAGGTGTAAACAGGCTCAGGAAAAGTGATTTTGTGTGCGCTGCTGTCCGCTAAATTCATTATCCTGATTTGAGTCAAACCTTTTTCACGCTCAGATACAACAAGATGATTGACAAATGCATCGACCCCGTCGATTTTAACGTCTCTGCTGTGGCCGATTACTTCCTTCCAGTTCTCCTTTGCAGGATTCGAAACAGTTACTGACACAAGCTTGAAATTTTTCGCATTGTCATTTGTCACGATGTAAAAATTGTCCTCGTGATGTTCGACATAATATTCCATTTCGTGCTGGCGCGGATGGATGATTTTGAAACTCCCCTGCGGATTGTCGGCATCGAGGAAATGGACTTCCGATGTTGTATTGCTCGCAAGATTGAGCAGCAGATATTTTCTGCTTCTTGTTTTCGAAAGCGATAGATAATAAGAATCGTCTTTTTCATGATAGATAAGCTCGTCCCCTGCCGGGTCTGTGCCAAGCTTATGCTTGTAAAGTTTATACGGCCTCTTCACTTCATCGAGAACATCGTAAAAAATTGTTTTATTATCATTGGCCCATTCGACGGAATAATAAGTGTTGGGAACCTGGTCTTTCAACAATGTCCCCGTGTCGAGGTCTTTGATGTATATTGTAAATGTCTCAGAGCCGTCGTTATCCTCCGAATACGCCAGGTATTTATGGTTCGGGCTTACACTGAACGCACCGATTCTGCAAAATTTTTTTCCTCTTGCCAGCCTGTTCTGGTCGAGGATTATTTCCTCCTTGGCATTGAGCGAACCCTTTTTGCGGCAGTTTATCGGATACTGTTTGCCTTTCTCCGTGCGCGTATAGTAATAATAATCATCGATACGGACAGGGACCGAAAGGTCGGTTTCCTTTATCCTCGATAACATCTCTTTATAAAGTTTCCTCTGCAATCCTCTTGTATGTTTTGTAACTGCATTTGTATATGCGTTTTCCGCTTCGAGGTATTTTATTACCTCCGGATTGTCCCGCTCTTTGAGCCAGTAATAATCGTCCGTCCGCCTGTCACCATTCAATTCGAATGTCACCGGCACTTTTTTTGCAGCAGGCGGCCTGACAGGCGCAGCACACCCGGAAAATATTAACGGTAAAACACAAACTATTGCCGATAAAAACAAAGCCTTCTTTTCACCTGCCATATTTTGCACCTTCAAATAAATCAATTTCCTTTTAGCCTTTCAGTGTTTCGGTAAGGACGCTTCTTGTGCAACGCTGAGAGTATAGCATTTATAATCAGCTTGTGAAGAACCGCTCACGGAACTGTTATCGCCCACCCCTCTAAAGAAATGCGAGTGCATTTTCGTATTTTCGCCCTGTATTCTTAAAAGATTGCTCCGTTAAATTTTCATTCAAAATTAAGCATTTTTCCCGCTTTTTAATGCCAAAAACAGGGTTTTTAAAAAATTTTTCAATTATTTTAAAAATTGTCGTTGACATATAGATTACATCTGTAATACTTATATGTATTACAGTTGTAATCGTTAAAAGCTGTACTGTTTAGTAAAACAGGTTAAATATGCCGGTATCGGCAGAAAAATTAATAAGTACTCAAATTTATGAAAGGAGAAACGAAAATGGAAACAAAAAAGAATTATTCAATTATTATTGTGTGCCTTCTATTTTGCCTGTACGGAATGAATACCGCACAGACATTTGCAGCATCTTTTCAATACGAAGGCAGACTCCTGGCAGCAAAAACAGCAGCGGACGGCATCTTTGATTTTAAGTTTTGTCTTTTCGACAGCGCGGTCGATGGAAACCGAATAAGCGAATATATCAATCTTCCCGATGTCAAGGTTGTCGATGGTTTCTTTGCTGTCGAGCTTGATTTCGGTGCCCCTCCGGCTGACATCAATTCGGTCTGGATGGAAATATACATCAGGCCGGGCGTAATGGACGGCCCGCTTGGATATACTCTTCTCAGGCCGCGCCACAACATAACCAGCGCATTATACGAGATTATAGAAAATCCCAAAAACAGCGGCCGCATCGCAGCCCTCGAAGAGCGCGTTGCACAGCTTGAAAAACTGCTTGCCAATGTCACTCGTGACGGCAATGATATAACATTCAAAGCTCTCAATGTTCATATTGTCAACGGTCTGGATAATACTGAAACGATTAATGGCTTGGGCAATTTGATTGTTGGTTATAACGAGCTTGTAGGGCATGATGTTGACCATCGTGAAGGCTCACATAATATCGTTGTCGGAAAATATAACAGCTACTATTCTTATGGCGGATTGCTGGTCGGCTGGCAATGCAGAACAGGCAGAAAATACTCATGTGCGATTGGCTCTACGAATACTGCCTGGGGTGAATTTTCCTCGGCAATAGGCGGCGGGGGTAATATAGCTGAAGGAAATCAATCTTCAGTGAGCGGCGGGATGTTAAACGCAGCTAAAGGTCCGAACTCGAGCATAACCGGCGGTCAGATGAATACTGTAAACGGAGGCTGTTCAAGCATAACCGGCGGATACCAAAATATATCAGGCTTAACATCTATGGACAGATGGTGCTCTGTCTCGGGCGGTTCGAACAATTCAGCAACCGGTAAATATTCCACTATCAGCGGCGGTTACTTGCGATCTGTTACCGGAGATTATGACTGGCGTGCAGGTGGGCTGTTCCAGGACCAGTAAAAGATAATTTTAGCAATATATGGTTAAGTATGCAGATAATTGTACGAATAAAAATAGTCAAGAAACATTAAATATATCGGGAGGTTTAAAAAATGAGAACAATAAATAAACAATCGCGATTGAAAGTTCCTGATATTTCCCTGTTTTTTTTCTTCGTCGCTTTTCCTGTGTTCACCGCAAACAGCAGCGAATATGAAACTATATGGAGCTCATTTAACGGAACCGGCCATATATACAATGGCGTCAGTTTCATATTGATAGGAACCATTGGTCATCAGGACAATGTTTGGCTAAGCGGCGGGGAATATGAGATGACTGCAGACTTCAGAGCTGCAGATGCTCCCTGCGTGGTTGATTTTAAACACCTTGCTGCCTTTTCTCAATACTGGATGTCTTGCGGGCAAAACCTGCCAGGTGATTTCTTTCCAGACGGCACGGTAAACAAAGACGACCTATTGGTCTTTCTGGAATTCTGGCTTTGTAAATGTCCTGTAAACTGGCCTTTCAAGTAAAAAAATATGGCGGATTTCAGGCTGAAAATGGGGTTTTTAAAAATTTTCAAATTTTTCCAATTTTTTTGTTGACAAGTGGATTACAAATGTAATATTGTAAATGTTGCAATGATTAACTGACAGGAGAAAAAATATGAAACAAATACCGAAAATCTCCGAAGCGGAATGGGAAGTAATGAAGCTTTTATGGAGCAAAAATCCTCTGACGGCCAATAAAGTTGTCGAGGTTTTATCGAGAAAAAAACCATGGAAGCCGA
>JBFZBH010000254.1:0-3642 GCA_041308525.1 Phycisphaerae bacterium
CTGATGGGATTTGAATTTCGGCAGGTTGATGATGACATCCGTATCGAGAGCGATTGAGCTTATTTTTATGGGCATTCCGCGTTTTCCAATGCGGCAAATCTCGCCCTGGTTGAGCTGTTTTATCGGCACGCCGAGTTTTTTGAGAGGCTCTGTCAGATTCAATATTTTAGCGCAAACTTCTGTGCTGCCCCAGGCAGGGGAATCGCCGACGAAGGGCTTTGCGCCGTAATCTTTCAGGAGTTTCGCAAGCTCGATTATTATAGCGGGGTCGGTTTGTGTGGCATTTTCTCTGCGTCTTGGGGATATGAAATTAGGTTTGATTAAAACTGTGTCGCCCTTTCTGTATAAATTTGGCTGGTCATTTATTCCTGTGCAGATAATTAAGTAAGACATAACGACCGGTCTTTTCGACGGCCTGCTGAAAAAGAGGCTGCCGAGAGAGAGCTGGTTATCAATATATTTTTGCGGTCTTAGGAAGATAAAATCTCCGGGAGTCATTTTCATACTCATACCGCAGCTTTGGAAGATAAAATTAGCGGGTCTTGGTGTATTATCTCCTGCGGTCCACCCTGCTATTGGTGGTGCATGAACCGGAGTCATTAAAACATTGCAGACACCTTTGAAAACAGGGTCTTTTGCAGTTTTTATCCTCAGTGCGAGAAACCCTGGTCCGAGGATTGCTGATTGTGCCGTGCTGTCGGCTGCGGTATAAAAGAGTTCGCTTCTGCCGAGAGTTCTATTTATGAGGACATCGTCTTCCTGCCCATTGTTAAGCAGCAAGGATATAGTTCCTGTTCTTTTGCCGCCTGCATTTGCCAGCAGAGAGAGGACTTTGTCGCCCATGCCTGTTCGCCCCAAGCCTGTGGAGAATGAATTGGAGCTGAATGCGTTGAAATTATTAAACTGGATTGACTGCAGGTAAAGGATTTTGGAAACTTCGTCGAGTTTGGAAATGTTGTCGGCGGGTATTTCAAAAATCAGGATTTGAAAATTTGCGAAGCTGAGCACTTTTACAGTTTTAAGTTTATTTTCCGCAGGTGCAAGGTCTTCCAGCTTTACTTGTTCCAGTTTCTTTTGAGGCTGCGGCGGACTGTCGCAGCAGGCAACAAATATCAGCAGGCTGAGGATTGCAATAATCTGGAAAATCTTTTTCATCAAAATACAGCATAATGATTTTATGCACTTTTGTCAAGATTTGGGGTCTTAATTGAGGCGATGAATAGTTTTTTATAAGATTATGAGGGTCGAAAGAATGACGGAATTGATTTTGGTCCAATAATCTTCCCGCTGTCTGCCTTTATATAAGGCGTTGTCACGGCCTGTTCTTGCACTTTTGGGATTCCGCAGTTTTTGTCTGATTTTTCAGATAATTATTTTCGTCGAAACCTGTACAGATTTCAGGTCGGCTTTGTGCTTGATAACTTTTAATTTAGCGTTATAATTATTAACAGTCGGGCTTTATAAGCCTGCATAATCGCCCGTTTTTGCGATTATTGGGGAATAGTGTAATGGTAGCACAACAGACTCTGGATCTGTTTGTCTAGGTTCGAATCCTAGTTCCCCAGTGGTTCGATGGATATCCTTGCAATAAACAAGAAGAGACAATTTTGCGGTTTGTCTATATTATCGAGATTTCTGATGGACGTTTTATTTGTTTGGGGGCAGAAGGACTATTCCGGGGCCGATACCATCGGGATAGGGAAGTGAGCCATCGGGGGTTATTGAGACGCGCATTGGTATTGTTTCTGAAGACTTGAAGGATTCGACATGGCCATCTGTGAAACCGGCTGTTAGTTTGATTTCCGGCATAGTTAATTTCGACGAATTTTTCGGCTTGCCGCTCGACCAGTATGCTGATGATACCCAGGTTTCCGGTATGACGGCGGCAGATTTGAATTCCTCACAGCTGATGAATGATTTCGGGCTTCTCCAGTGGTCGTAGCCGAGGTAGCAGCTTACAAGAAGTTTGCTTTCTCCGTATCCGCCGAAGGAGCGGGATGGGCCCTTAAACTTTCTGCCGTTTTCGAGACAGCCGATATAGCCCCAGTAATAACAATATGTTCCTATCATAGGGTCGCTTAAAGAGGCCGTCTCGGGGTTGTCCCATTGGTCGCCTGCGTCCCAGGATTTTTGTAAAAATTTATACTTTTCAGGTGAATTGGTGCAGAATGTGGAGTCGGCATCGCTGATATATTTACCGAGATATTCGCTTACGGCACGGTGGGTGAGGGGACTGCGCTTGCGGTGGCCCGTCATCATTGTGGGTTCCTGCCAGTTCCAGAAAACATCGATTGTTCCTATTGTCGCCACGGATTGGGGGTAACGTTCATCATTATCTGCGGCAAAACAATTGGCGGCTGTGACTATCTGTTTTTGATTGCTCTGATTTATGATGTTTTTCGCCCTGATTCTGGCTTGTCGGAGAGCGGGGAGTAGTATTCCCATCAGTAGCGATATGATCGAGATGACTACTAAAAGCTCAATCAGCGTGAATGCTGTTTCATTCAATAAAGACTTAAGTTGTCGGTTTCCGCTGGTTTCCATTCGCCAGTTCCGCCACAATTACACTTATTTCCTCAGATTACTGTTGGAGATTATATTATGTCTTCTGAGAAATTTCAAGGATAATTTAAAAAAACACGGCTGTGAAATCTTTTCACAGCCGTGTTTTCGCATAGAAAAACAGGATTTGGAATCTTATAGTATGTGTTTTTGAGGCAATTTTCGCATTTTTGCGGGCTGTCCTCCTGTTTAATACATCCACTGGAATTGCTCAAGCCAATCATCAGCAAAAATGGCAAAATCTGTCATATCGCATATCCCGTCGTAGTTTAAGTCACATTTCAGGGGCCAGTCGCTCATACTTGCATAGGGGGTGTTACCATAGGCACCCATATTGATTCTTCCGCCGTTTGGCATTGGCTCATTTGCCGGGAAGATATTGGGGTCTCCGCCGTCGATGCAGGGACTGCTTACACTATCGAGGACCCAAACATTATGTGCAGGCCAGTATCTGCCTCGTTGGCTCTTAAGGTGGTAATCTCCGCCGGCAAAATCGGCGAATAGAGGATCGGTTGTCTGGTCAAAATAACTGAAAGACGCGGTACACTGGAAGAGGTCCTGTATGCTGTTGTTCCAGAATATGCAGTTGGTTATGTTGGGATTTGCGCCGCTCCAGGACTCGATGCCGATTCCGTTATTGACAATCGTCAAATTATTCAGTGTCGGTGAGCCGCTCGAGACGAAAATTCCCGACTCGCTGTTCTTTATGATAAAATTACTTAATACGCTTGACTGGGACTCTGATGTATAAATTGAGACAGCATAAGTTCCGGTAGCTGTTATCGTTGCAGGCTCATCTGCGCTTCGGACTGTTATAGCCTTATTGAGAAAATAGAGCGACTGGTTATAAACTGCGGGCCATACAAGGACTGTGTATCCGTCTTTTGCTTTATCGATACCTCTTTGGATTGTCGCAAAAGCTGTTTGTCTTGTCAGGCCGGTATTGTTGTCATTACCTGTAATTCCATCCACATGAAAGACACTTGGCGGCAGTTCAGTTCCCTCCATAAAAAGAACCCATACAGCTCCTCTATCGGTGCCTCCATCATCGTCACAATGTGCACCGACTGCAATATCCAG
>JBFZBH010000255.1:0-3512 GCA_041308525.1 Phycisphaerae bacterium
TATCTGAGGACACGAACTAGAAAGTTTCGCAAGCAATTGCTTTTTTCGTCCCTCGTAATCATAACCTATATTCGGCCAGGTTGCCCGGTCCGGCGGCTCATGCGTAAAAATGAGCCGCACTCTTGCTTTTCCATAATCTTTCTGAGGGATTGAACTTTCGGCTGCAGAAGCGATTGCCGGAGCTAAGGCAGACAGTCCGATTGCTGAAACCGCGCAGCCCAGGCATCCCTCGAGAAAATCACGTCTCGATAGACCACATCGATGATGTAAATCATTGAGTTGAGGCAATTTTGTTTTTTTTAAGCGTTTCACAGTCATATTTGGTTCCTCATTTTAACTTCAATATCCGGCACAATATTATTTCTTATCGAAGTGAGCATCAAAAGCAATAGCTGAAGACTTAAAATCAACTTTTTTCACAAAATCACAGGCCTCTTTGGCGCCGTGCTCGCGGTCCATTCGAATGTCTTCCCATTCGACCGAAAGCGGCCCTGCGTATCCGATGTCATTGAGAGCAACGATAATTTCCTCGAAGTTAGTGTCACCGTGTCCGAGGGAGCGGAAATCCCAGAATCTTCGCGGGTCACCGAAGTTCGTATGGCCGCCGAATACACCGACTGTGCCGTCGCCGTGGCCCCACCAGGCATCTTTCATATGGGTGTGGAAGATGCGGTCTTTAAAAATCCTGATGAACTTGACGTAGTCAACGCCCTGATAACCGAGATGGCTGGGGTCGAAGTTGAAGCCAAAGGACTTATGGTTTTTTACGGCTTCGAGCGCCCTTTGGGCTGAGGCGATATCGAAGGCAATTTCAGTAGGATGCACTTCGAGGGCAAATTTAACACCGCACTGCCGGAAGACATTGAGTATCGGCGTCCACATTTTTGCAAAATACTTGTAACCGTCTTCAATCATTTTATCAGTCACAGGAGGAAAACTATACAGCAGATGCCAGATTGATGAACCTGTAAAACCGTTGACAACAGGGACGCCGAGATTTTTTGCGGCGCGGGCAGTGTTTTTCATAGTCTCTACCGCCCATTGTCTTTTCTTTTCGCTGTCGCCTGCGCAATCAGGCGGAGCGAAACCATCTGAGCGTGAATCGTTGTTCAGGTCGCAAACAAGCTGGCCGGCCAAGTGATGGCTGATTGCAAGGACTTTCAAGTTATGCTTTTTTAGAATAGCAAGCTGCTTTTGGCAATACTTGGTATCGACAGCAGCTTTGTTGGCGTCGAGATGGTCACCCCAGCAGGCAAGCTCGAGGCCATCGTAGCCCCACTTGGCAGCTTTTTGGGCCAATACTTCGAGGGGCAAGTCTGCCCACTGCCCGGTAAAGAGAGTTACAGGTCTTGACATATTATTTCTCCTTGCTGAATTTTATTTTTTGAACTTTGTCCATTTCATCTTATTTTTCGAGCTTTCGAGGACTGTTTCAATAAACAACATTCCTCGAAGGCCGTCGTCAACATTCGGAAAATCGAGGGCGAGCTCATCAGGCCTCACGCCAACAAGGTGTGCATCAAGAGTATCTGCGAAGTTGCAATAGATATTTGCAAAGGCTTCGAGAAAGGCTTCCGGATGACCGAAAGGAAGCCTCGTCGCCCGACCGGCAGCCGGACTTCTTTGAGCAACATAGCCGTTGCCGCGGCGCCAAATCTGAACAGGACCATCAGGAACTTTGACATAAAGGTAATTGGGATGTTCCTGATGCCATTCAAGTGCTTTTTTATCGCCATATACCCAAATGGCCAGACCATTTTCCTCACCGATAGAAATCTGGCTGGCGTGCAGGATGCCCTTTGCGCCGTTGTCGAAGCGAAGCAGGCAGTTGCCATCATCATCGAGCTTTCGGCCTTTAACAAAGGTGGTAAGGTCGGCACAAATCTCGGTAATCTTCAGGCCGGTTATGTATTCGGAGAGGTTTTCTGCGTGGGTACCGATATCGCCCATACAGCCTGCGCCGCCGCTTTGTTTGGGGTCAGTCCGCCAGGCAGCCTGCTGCTGACCTGTTTTTTCAAGCAATTCGTGGAGCCAGCCCTGAGGATACTGGACAATAATTTTTCTGATAATGCCAAGCTCGCCCTGACGGGCCATATCGCGTGCAAGCTTTACCATCGGGTAGCCCGTATAGTTGTGCATTAAGCCGAAGACAAGGCCGGTTTTTTTCACAAGTTTCTGGAGCGATTTGGCCTCCTCGACGTTAAAGGTCATCGGCTTTTCGCACATAACATTGAAGCCGGCTTTGAGGAAGTCGCTTGCGATTGGGTAGTGCCAGTTGTTGGGAGCAGTTATAGCAACAAAATCGATTCGTTCCCCAGACGGAAGCTTCGATTCGCCTTTTATCATATCTTTATAGTTGTCGTAAACGCGTTTCGGATTGAGCATCAATTCCTTGCCCATCTGCTGAGATTTTTTGGGATCGATATCAAATGCGCCTGCGGCAAGCTCAATCTTGCCATCCATACGGGCAGCTTTGCGGTGAACTTCTCCTATGAATGCCCCCGGACCTCCTCCTATCATACCCATCCTGAGTTTTCGAGAGATTTTCATATCCTTCCCTTTCAGTTGAAACTATGTAAAATCGCGGTTAAACCCGCGTTTTTCCTCAAAGAACAGGCAATTTTTCAAAGATGCAAGTCTAAGCAAATTCATCTTAAATTTCAAACACTTTTATAAAAAAAATCGCGGAAAAAGTAAAAAAAGAAACAAGAAAAGACGTATATTGCACCCTATAGCCAAAAAGAAAAAATTATTGCATTGGAGAGCAGGGAAGATATATTAAAGGCAAGCCTCCATGCATAAAGGTTCATGCGACGCGACACAATCGCAAGCGCGAAAAAATTGGGACATAATAAGCCCGGATAGCAACCTAAGACATGGGGGCTCTTCTCATATCTGCATCATTCAACCAAATGTTTATAACATCCTAAGGGAGATGCTTCGCCTTCGGCTCAGCATGACAATTTACAGACAAAATGGCACAAAAAATGACTCAAGCTAATGAAAAGGATATAGCAAATTAAGGAAAAACGAAGATTGCCATTTTAACTGATTATTTTATAAGTTAGACATAAATTATATTGGCAGTGACTATGAAGGATTAAAACTTAAATAGTAACAGATACTATGAAAGAAAACTGTATAACAAGCTGGGCTGCGGTGGAAGAGAGGATAAAAGTATTTAAGGCCGGGTGCAGACAGGCGGGAATGAAGATAACCCCGCAAAGGACTGCCATTTACACCGAGCTGATAAAGACACAGAGCCATCCGACTGCGGATAACCTGTATAAGAGGGTAAAGAAGAGATATTCGAACATATCTCTGGACACGGTCAACCGGACCCTGATTTCTCTGGCGAAATGCGGGCTTGCATTTATCGTCGAAGGGACAGGACAGCCGAAAAGATATGACGGGGGCGGAGAAAATCATCAGCATTTTCTCTGTGTAAAGTGCAAAAGGATTGTTGACTTTTATCACAAACCTTTTGAAAATATCAAGCTGCCGCCGAGGAT
>JBFZBH010000256.1:0-3478 GCA_041308525.1 Phycisphaerae bacterium
ATGCAAGACTGTCCGGTATAGTAATACCCGAAACACTGCCGCCGTTATCGATTCCTTCTGCACAATAAACAACAGGACCGCGCTCGATTACAACTTTTCCAGTATCAGCAGTGACCAGCGGATGAGCAATGACTTTTCGAACAGGCATCGGCAGAACAAGATGTATAGTATCACCTGCGTTCCAGGTTCGCTCAATCTTTGCAAATCCCTTGACAATATCAAGCTGGACAGGCGAGCTGTTTACCTGAAGCGTTACCTGTTCTGGGCTGTCGGAAATATAATCATAGAGATTTCCGGGCACAGGCATATTTCTCGCCCATCCGGGGATTCTAAGATAAATCGGTAAGCTTGCTGACTGCTGGGGATTGACTGTAATAGTTATATCGCCATCCCAGGGGTAATTCGTATCGACGGCAAAGTTGACTGTATTCGAAGTCATCTGTACCTGTGCATTACCTTCGATATACATTGTCATATATATCGCATCATCGTTATGGGCGCAGGACTTTTCACCGATGCTCATAATAAATCTTCCCTCATTCGGCGGACAGCAGGCACAGGCATACCAGTCGGGTCTTGTTGCCCCACCGCTTTCAAGAGCATTCGGATAGAAGAACCGGTTGCCGGAAAGAGAAATGCCGGAAAGGATGTTGTTATAAATCGACCGCTCCATCATATCGAGGTATTTGCCGTCGCCGGTCACAAGAAACATCCTGTGATTCCAGTTCGCGAACGCTATCGAAGCGCAGGTTTCGCAGTAGGAATTATTTCCGAGTGCATAATCAACAGTAAAACCTTCAGGTCCTCCCGGCTGACCGAGCCCGCCGATAATATAAGTTTTTGCTGAGACAATATTATCCCAAACCTTCATTGTTGCCTTCATATAATCCTGCTCGAGAATTTCACGCGCCACTTCCACAACGCCGTGGTAGAAATAACAGGCCCTGACAGCATGACCGACGCCTGTATCCTGCTGAACAAGCGGGACGTGGTCCTGGCTGTATGTTCCATAGAGACTGTGCCCGGCCGCATTGCCCCTCTGGTCAATGAAAAATTTTGTAAGATTGAGATAATTAACATCACCGGTCAAATTGTAAAGCTTCATCAAGGCAAGCTCCACTTCCTGATGGCCCGGCGGATCCATAAGCCTTCCTTCACCGAAAGTAGTGTTCATGTGGTCAGCAAGTTTTGTTGCAATATTCATTATCTTCTGTTTGCCGGTTGCATCGTAATATGCTAATGCGCCTTCGATGAAATGCCCCGCACAATATGTCTCATGGTCACTTTCCTCGTTTGTCCATCGCTGTGCGGGCTTAACAATTGTATAATATGAATTGAGGTAACCATCTTCCCATTGAGCTGCTTCTATTATATCGATAATGTTGTCGGTCGTAGCTTCGAGTGCAGGGTCGGGGTATAGTTTAAGAGAATACCCTATGGCTTCGATAGTTTTATAAACATCGGAATCATTAAAAACATAACCGTAGTAGCTTCCGGTCATCAGGCCGGCTGCTATGCGAAGATTATCTATCCTGCGCTCCGATTCGAGCTTCGAAAGCAAGTGAGGGATTGTAACGGTCCTGTCTGTTTCCATTCTTTCGGCCCACAAGCCGCCTGTAATATTTACATCATAGAAAGGCACAGCATCGAGAAATTCATCCGGGTCGAGAGCTGCCGGCCATTCATCGTAACTGCCAAGCCATTTGTCCGCTGCGACTGAGTAATCCTTAAAATCGACATTTCCGTCTTCTATGAGGTCTGCCAAAGTGCCTTCATCGAGCCATCTCTGTGCGAGGTATTGCATGTCCTTGGAATCGACATCACAGTCACCATCGAAATCAGCAACAGGCTTATTTTTTTCGATACAATCGTACTCCTTGAAGCCAATGTCATCGATGTAAATTGTTCCGGAGCCTCCGGGCTGCTGGTTGGAAATGTCACCGACTGCGACAGCAATTGAGGAGATTTCCTTGATGCGGAAAGTCGGATTATTCTCTATAAGTTCCTGTAAATCGATGTCCCATCTTTGCCAGTATTCTTTTTTCAGGTCATTTGGATTGCCATCGTACTTAATAACTGCTGTACCGGGAATCCAGTCCCCATCTTCGATTATCAGATACAATTGGTCTGCATCATTAGATGCGATTCCCTTAAAATAGAGAGAAATCGCCCCGACTCCCGATACCTGCCAGTTCATAGCCGGGCTAAATGTCTTTTTGGCCTTAGAATAATAATTGCCGCTTTCGTTGGCGTAGCTAAGCTCCATTGATTGCTGGCCTTTATGGCTGGTCTCGGTCGCAAGCTGCACTGCTGCAGACCCTGATGGGACCCAGGCTGTATTAAGCTCGGAGCTATTGCCGTAGATTTCATAGCCTTCGAAAATATAGCTGAATATTGTAAAGCTCCATACATCTCCCTTTGTGATGGATGCTCCATTGACCTCATCAATCCGCCAGTAATATGTCTGTCCCTCATCTAATCTGCCGGGGTCATAGCTGCAGTCAATTACAGGCTGGCTGCCTTTATAAATACCGCCAATAGGAAGAGTGTTATTTGCATCATTGACATCGCCAAAATGAGTTCCAAAGTAAACATCGTGTGACACCGCACCGTATCCTGCAAGCCAGCTAAGAAGAACGTCCCCGACAACATTTTGAGCGCCATCAGCCGGAGACGGCCCGGATGCCGAGGGCCCTAAAATTTCCGACTCCGGCAGGACATAATTGTATATTATGAATTCGTCGTAAGAGCCCTTGAAGTATGCGTCACCGGAATATTGACTCCTGCCGAGCCAATTCCTTGTCGTATTACCCAAGGATGACGGAGTAAGCGTTAAACTTGTATTCTGAGCAACAAGCACATCATCAAGATACAGTCTGCCGGTATCTGTATCAGCATTGATTGTTACAATGACACGGTGAACTCCGCCGGTAAGAGCACTTGCTGCTGTAATCTTCTGTTCCCCACCCGAACCGCCTGTGGTGATTGCGAAGCGAAGCCCACCGCCTCCTGCACTCGGTGTAAGGAACATATTGACCGTTGTGCTGCTGCCAAAATCGAATATGCGCTGCCAGGCACCGCCCGAATCTGCAAAGTCAATCCAGGCAACGAAAGAACAGTTCGTCAGCGTTGCCAGAAGCGGGCCGATAGGAAGCGTGACGTAGTCATCGACACCATCAAGCGTCAATCGCCCAGAGCCGTTAAGCGCCGCTCCGCCAAAGATTGTCCCGTTATAATTATTGCCTGACGAATCGATTGCAGTCGTTCCGGATGCGCCGTCGAACTTCCAGTGCCCGACAATGTTGGGGTCAGCAGAAGCAAAATCCGCAAATAAAGCAAAAAATAAAACAAAAGCCGATGCGCAAATAATTCCTTTTTTCATATCAAATTTCCTGCAGTATAAAAATTACAATCAACAGCGGCAGAAATAAATAACAAATTTTCTTAAGGATTGGTTTATTCAAGTTTGATCTATCGT
>JBFZBH010000257.1:0-3453 GCA_041308525.1 Phycisphaerae bacterium
GGCAAGCAGCCACTCTATTGACCAGGACCGTATAGAGGGTATTTCATTTAAGGCTGCAGCTTTTACGAATCTGACGGGCGACCATCTGGATTATCATAAAACAAAAGACTCTTATCTTGCTGCCAAGACAAAACTTTTCGAAGGCCTGCAGAAACATAGTCTGGCAATCTTGAATAAACAGTCGCCGGAATCATCCATCATAGCGGCAAAAACAAAAGCAGAAATTCTGTGGTATTCCGTCGATGAGCCGGCAGACATTACAGCCTATATTGAATCGATGGATATATCCGGAACGGCATTCGAACTGGCATATAAGGGCCAAAGCGAAAAAATTAAGACTGTTCTTGTCGGAAAATATAATGTGAGCAACTGCCTTGCAGCGGTCGGATTGTGCCTTGCTGCGGGCTTCGATTTGAAAACCATTGCTGCTGGATTGTCTGCTTTCAAATCAGTTCCCGGCAGGCTCCAGAAGGTCGGCTTCGATGGAGATTTTACCGTTCTTGTCGATTATGCACACACCGATGATGCGCTTAAAAATGTTCTTGAAACACTAAAGCCTATTTGCAGGGGCAAACTGATAGCTGTTTTCGGCTGCGGCGGCGACAGGGACAGGACAAAAAGGCCGCGAATGGCAAAGGTAACGGAAAAATATGCAGACCTGATTATTGTAACCAGCGACAATCCGCGTTCTGAAAATCCGCAGAAGATAATTGAGGAGATAATAACCGGTTTCGAAAAGCAGGACTCGAAAAAAATATTTGTTGAGCCGGACAGGAAGGCAGCAATAAAACTTGCTATTGAAAGTGCCGGGAAGAACGATATTGTTTTGATAGCCGGCAAGGGCCACGAAAATTATCAGATACTCGGTGATAAAACAATTCACTTCTCTGACGAGGAGACTGCATCAGAATTTCTCAAGAAAAAGTAATGAAACCAATTTCAATAAAAACCCTTATACACGCAATAAATGCAGGTTCCAAAATCTTCACCAGTTCTGGTTCGCAGGAAGCAGAGAACAAGATGCTCATCAGCGGGGTAAGCACGGATTCGAGGATGGTAAAAAAGGGCGACTGCTTTTTTGCAATTGCTGGTGACAATTTCGACGGGCATTTGTTTTTAGATGATGTGTTCGCAAAAGGTGCAGTTTGTGCAGTCGTCTCCAAGGACACAGAAAAAACATTATCTGAAAAAAATTGCATCATAAAAGTTGATGATACGGTCAAGGCCCTGGGCAGGCTCGCAAAATATTACCGCAAGGAATCGAATTTCAAGGTTATTGCAATAACAGGCTCTGCGGGTAAAACTACTACAAGGCAAATCATATATGCAGTTCTCAGCAGGTATTTTAAGACATTTCAGTCGCCAAAAAATTTCAATAACTTTATCGGTCTGCCGATAACACTGCTTTCTGCAGACGACCAGACAGAAATCGTTGTTGCAGAACTGGGGACAAATCATCCCGGCGAAATATCCTACCTGACGGACATCGCAAGCCCTGATATTGCGGTTGTAACAAATGTCTCAGCAGCCCATCTCGAAGGATTAGGGAGCATCGAAGAAATAGTCAAGGAAAAGGCTTCGATTGCAGATGGATTGCGGCCGGATGGTCTGCTTGTAACGAGCGCGGATTACAAACCGCTGCTCGAAGTCTGCCGAAAGAAGAAAACAAGACTGGTAACTTTTGGGCAATCAGACAGCGCGGATATCCGTGCGGAAAATATAACCTACAAAAGCAGCGGCTCGCAGTTTGCAATCGAAAATGTCACGGTTGAGCTGCCGCTGCTGGGACCGGCAAATATCCAGAATGCACTGGCTGCCTGGGCGGTATGCAGGGAAATTGGTATCAAGCTGAAAGATTTTGCAGATGCAGTCAAGACGCTGCCTGCAATGCCGATGCGGCTTGAGCAGATAAATCTGGGGGCGTTGACAATCCTCAATGACTGTTATAACGCGAATCCCGCATCCATGCAAAATGCCCTGCAGGTTCTTTCGAGCTTCGGGCAGTCTAAGGGCCGGCTTGTCTTTATCTGCGGCGATATGGCAGAGCTGGGAGAGGACAGCGAAAGATTCCATCGGGAACTTGGCGAATCGATAGGCCGCTGTCATATTCAATTGCTCCTGACGGTCGGGCCGTTATCGAAGATTGCTGCTGAGCAAGCCAGCCGAGCAGACGGGGAACTGGCGGTTAAATCCTTCGAGGACACGGACTTATTATGTAATAATCTGCAAAAATTTGTCAAAGATACCGATATAGTATTAGTGAAGGGCTCGAGGGCAGTGCGCCTTGAAGCCGCCGTCGAGAAGCTCAAAGGGCTTTTTGCCGGTAAAACTGCTGAAATCGGTAATGTTTAATCCTGTTATTATGTCCTGAGTTTTAATAAGATGATTTATCATCTGTTATGGTATTTACGCGAGGTTTTCACCCACAAAGTGGGTTTTTACGCCTATCAGAATGTGATGTTTCGTTCGATAGCAGCGGTACTGACGAGCTTTTTAATCGCGCTTCTTGTCGGGCCGAGCATCATCCGCTGGCTTATGCGGAAGAAAATCGGCGACAGGCCGGAATTTTATAACGCCACCCTTAATGAGCTTACAAAAGAAAAGGCGAACACCCCGACTATGGGCGGCTTGATTATCCTGCTGGCATTGCTGGCTTCAACTCTCTTGTGGGCCAGGCTGAATAATCCCTTCGTTCAGAAGGCAACGATTGTAATGATATGGTTCGGTATTCTCGGCGGTGTCGATGACTGGCTTAAGCTTACCAGCCAGATAAAACACCGAAGCAGGAACGGCCTGCGCCCCTGGGAGAAGCTGCTTTTCCAGATAGGCGGTGCGGTACTTATCGCATCGTTTTTATACACGGATTTTGCGAATGTGCCTGATGGGAGACGGCTGTGGCTGCCTTTTTATAAATACGGTCTGCCGCTGGCAAATCCGGTCTTTATTCTCATTGCAATCCTTTATATGACCGCAACAAGTAATGCCGTCAATCTTGCTGACGGCATGGATGGTCTCGCAGCCGGCTGTGTCGGCATTGTAAGCGCGGTCCTTGTCGTTCTTTGTTATGCAGTTTCTGAAATCAATGCACAGGGACAAAGCTGGGCTGAATATCTATCGCTCCCATCAATCTCACAGGCTGGCGAGCTTAGTATTTTCTATTCGGCAATTCTCGGGGCTGTGCTCGGATTTCTATGGTACAACTGTCACCCGGCACAGGTTTTTATGGGTGATACAGGTTCGCTCCCATTGGGTGCTGCAATGGGATATGGGGCGCTTGTGACCAGAAATGAAATTCTGCTTCTGGTAATCGGGGGAGTGTTTGTGCTGGAGCTTATGAGTGTGGTAATACAGGTTGGGTATTTTAAGCTGACCGGCGGAAAGAGAGTTTTCAAGATGGCGCCGATTCATCACCACTTTCACCTGATGGGCTGGAGTGAGCCGCAGGTTGTCGTG
>JBFZBH010000258.1:0-5008 GCA_041308525.1 Phycisphaerae bacterium
AGCTAAGTACGGTTTTTTATCAGGATAATTGCGCAACAAGGACGACGTAGTTTTTGCCGTAATACTTTGCGCATTTAGGACAAGTGGTATAGAAAAAGTAAAGCTTTTTCATCTCTTTACCTTTCGAAGCCACGAAGTCCTTCATTTGATTTATCCAGGACCGTATATTTTTATATGGCCCTTCGAATACTTTTGTAAGAAATGTGCCTGAGAGCCGCACCATCTGGCTGTCGGGCACATTTTTTGACACCTCTATATAAATATCTGCTCCCCACATCGAGTTTTCATCAGAAAGCATAAAAGGGACTGCAGCGAGCGCTCCTGCCTTAGCAATCTTTTCCATATTTCTTGTCATTACCGCTCCGTAGTTCATAGGGATGTGAAGGAAGCTTTTGACATGGTCTTTAATAAAAAGTCTATTTTGGAGTATCAGTTCCTTTTCGTCCCAGGGCACAGGATTGAAACGGGGACAGCATCCGGTTTCGGAATCATATAACTTATCCATAATCATAATCTCCTCAAATTCACGTTAAAGATTTTCAATTGCATTCAGGAGTATATTCTATGCTGAACAATGTTCGGATTATAATACAAAAGACAACAGGGAAGGCAATAAAAAAGTTTTGAGTAAATTCGTTCGAGAATATGATTTGAAATTATTTAAGTCCCTGTTTACAATATCACACCGTATATTTCGAGCTAGTCGGTTTGAACATAGATGTATGAAAAAAATAAATAATTACATTTCCCGATATTCAAGGAGAAGCAATTATGGCTAAGCCAAATAAATTTGTTGTATTCATATTAGCATTTTGCTGTTTTTTGAATTTTCAATGTGCGCCTCACAAAGAAAACCAGGCTTCTTTGGGTAAAGAACCTGTGAAAAAAAGCAGATTAACCAGCGAGGTAAAGATTCATAATGGCGTGCCGGCACTTTTTGTCAACGGTACTCTTACAAGTCAGGTTTTGGGGGGGCCGTACAGACCGGGTGAAACGAATTTTACAGACTTTACAAAGGCAGGAATTAAGATTTTTAATATTTATCTTCGTTTTCCCTGGACGGGACCGGAGGAGTATGATTTCTCCGGAGTCGATGAGAAAATGGCTTTTTATCTGAAACTCCAGCCGGATGCATTATTTATAGTTCGGATTCTTCTGACACCGGGAGACTGGTGGTGTAAACAGTTTCCCGAAGACATTACTATGAGAGACGACGGCAGTCCTGCCGGAATGTTCGGCTCTAAATGCAACCCGTCTTTAGCTTCCGATGTGTATCGCAAGCTTTCGTATAAGGCAATGGAGGCATTTGTCAGACATGTAGAGAACAAGTGGGGTGAGAATATTGTAGGTTATCAGCCGGGGAATGGTTTCGGCGGCGAGTGGCTGATGTTTAATTCGTTCTGGGAGGTGCGGCCGGGTGCAGAACCTCCGAAAAAATTCGGGGTCGAAGATTATAGCCCGGCTGCTCGAAGGGAATTTAAGAAATGGCTAAAAAATAAATATGGAAGCGTAGCGAATCTGCGAAAAGCATGGGGGGATACCGAGGTTACTTTTGAGACAGCAGAACCTCCCAATGAGATTCAGCGGTACAGTTCGACTTATGGAATTTTCTTTGATCCTGCTGTGAGTATGCGGGTCCCGGACTTTTTCTCATTTTTCAATGATATTACAGCAGATATGCTTTTGGAGAACTGCAAAAGTGTTAAGGAGTTAATCGGAGGCAGAAAGATTGTTGGCGTATTTTATGGTTACCTTTGGTGCAATTTTCCAAATTTAAGTGTTAACCATACGGGCCATCTTGGAATGGCAAGGGTGTTCACTTCGCCTTATGTCGATTTTATTGCAAGTCCTTATACATACGACAACAAGCAGATAGGGGGGGCGAATAATTCTCAGACACTGCCGGAATGGGCGCAATTGCACGGTAAACTGTACTTTAACGAAGCAGATACAGAGACACATATTCACCAGCGTCAATGGAGATGGGGCAATTGTCTGAATAATCCAAAGAATTGGGAAGAGACTAAGGCACTTTTGATCCGAGATTACGGTTATGCTTTTACCAAGGGCTTTGGGATGTGGTGGACGGACCTGCACGGAGGTAATTTTCACGATGAAAAAATTACCGATCTGCTCAAAAATCTGCAAAGAATTGATGAGAAATATCTTCAAGCAGATAAACGCTCCAATTGCGATATCGCCGTAATTCTGGATGAGGAAACCTTCAAGTATTTTGGTGACGGCGAACCGCTGTTTAATGCGCTTCTGACGGCACAAAAACAGTGGCAGCTTGCCTATCTTGGAGCTCCCTGGGAACCGCATCTGATTAATGATATGGGTAATCCGAAGCTCAAAGACTTTAAGGTATATATCTTTCTTAATACTTTTCGTGTAACTGACAAACAGCGTGAGGCGATTCATGCTCGTTTAAAACAAAATGGTGCCACTGCGATATGGGTTTATGCCCCCGGGTATATTGGGGATGATAAGCTTTCACTGGAATATATGAAGGCATTGACCGGGATAGAGCTTGCTGAAAACAGCACAACTGGAGAGCTTCGAGTAGAAATTACAAATTATGACCATGAATATACGCGCTCATTGCCTAAAGGTTTTGTTTATGGAACAGACGTTGATGTCAACAGCATAATCCGCTGGTATGACCATCAGGTTTATTTGAAGGACCCGCGGGACCCGTCACTTCGCAGGGATTTGCCGGGATTTCGCATAAGTCCTCGTTTTTACAGTATAGATAAGGATGCCGGCATATTGGGAAGATTAGCTGAGGTGGATGAGCCTGGACTGGTAGTTAAGAAACAGCCCAGCGGGTGGACTTCTGTTTATTCGAGCGCACCGATACTTCCCGCAGCTCTTTTGCGAAATATTCTCAAGGCATCCGGCGGACATATCTATGTTGATACAAATGATGTGGTTTATGCGAATAATGAATTTCTGTGTATTTATTCGCCGCAAGGTGGAAAGAGAACGATTCATTTGCCGAAACAATCTCTTGTTATTAATCTTTTGGAAAATAAGGTCATTAGTGACGGGGCGGATGAGTTTGAGATGGATTTTGCTCCGAATACTTCTGTGCTCTTGCGGCTGCAGGCAGTACCTGCGGCAGAAAGTAAAAAGGATGTCTTTTTGAGCTATCGAGCAGATAAAGATGTTGAGCCGACGGCAGATGTGCAATCGAGTTTCTGGAAGGGCATTAATCCTGTGATAATGGACAAGAGCATTCTCGGCGATAAGATAGAGCGATTTTGTTCGAAGGCGAGGTCGCGATGGACAAAAGATTATATTTATTTTTTGTTCGAAGGGCCTTATCAGGAGCTGACATTGAAACCGGCTCCTTTTGATATAGTGAAGGAAACTTACAAGATATGGCAGTGGGATGTTTTTGAACTTTATATAGGTTCGGATTTCGAGCATATAAAAATCTGGTATGCAGAAATGAAAATCCCCATAGCAGCCATAGACAATCGCGAACCTAAGTCGGGCAATGAGATGAGGGTCAATGTTTACAGGCTCAGCGGAACGGAAGATGACAGAGACTTCTTTATGGCCTGGCAGCCGACAGGCATTTGGAATCCGCATCGTCCGGCAAAATTTGGGACATTAAAGCTTGTAGAATAATCAAAACAGGTTTCTATCCTTTAAATAAGGGCAGCTGCTATCTTTCGATGAGGGTTTCGGAAATTTTGATTCCGAAGTGTCTGCCGGTTTGTTCGATATGGGCGAGGACTTTGTCGCCCTTTTTGAGTTCCGTTATTGAAACAGGTTTGCCATCGGGCTTTACCAGCCGGATTGTTTCCGCATTCTGCATAACGAGACTGACGGGCTGGCCCTGTGCCTCGGCTTCGATGAGCATCATAGGTCTTTTTTCAATTTTGTTTCTCCCGAGATAGGCGACCTGGCTTTTGCCCTGGAAATTTACAATTAAAACTTCATCACCGGTTTTAAGGTCGGCGAGATATTTTGTTTTTCCTCCGGTAACAAGAGTGTAAGCGTGAACAGCACCTGCATTGACACGGAAGGGGCGTGAGGCGACGTAAGGATTATCTATCGATTCGGAATGGACAAGGAAGAAACCCGAAGCTGTATTGCCGACAAGAATTCCTTCGCCGAGTGACATTTGTGTGATGGTATCGAGGCAGGTGCGGTCGCCCATACCGAGCTGTTTGATGTTTGTTATGGTTGCCTCGACAAGGGGGATTCTTTCCGAGATTCCTCGGATTAAATCAGCTGTTTTTTTGATTTCATTTATGTCGGTTGTGTGAAGGACGACGCCATCAACGCCTTTTTCGAGAATCTCGACCATAAGCTTTGCCTGTTCGGAGCTTTCGACCTGGACTAAAATATTGCTGCCGCGACGGGCGAGAAGATTTTCGATTGGAATGACTGTCCAGTTCAACATTCGAACGACTACGGTTTTTTGAATCGGTACTGAAGCTGCCTTGTCTTCATCAGCTTTTCCGGCGATATCGATGAATTCGACATCTTTACCGGGGACAATGTCGCCATCGTTTGCAACGATTTGAATTTTGCCATATTCCCGGATGGTCCGGCTGCTGCCTTCGGGCGCAATGACAGCCTCGGCGCCGCTTTCGAGGGCAGCGATTACAATATCTTTACAATACGGTTTTGTTGCATCAACCCAGAATCTTTTCATATTTTAAGACCTCATTTTTTTGAATAGATTACACATAATTATAAATTTTAGCAACAGTCTATATATCCACGGGTTCGTATTTCGTAATTAGTATTTCGTAATGATTATTTACCTAAATTAACAATAAAATTTGGGTTTATTTGGCTTCGTTTGGGTTCGTTTTTGATCACAGATTTCGCAGATAAATTGATGTAACTGCCTGAAATATAAGGGCATGGGTAATTTTTGGCGATTTTAAAATTGGGTTCGTTTTGAATAATTAAGTCGTACTGCGTATGTCGTATTGCGTATTGCGAGTGGAAAATCGATGAAAAAGGAAGGGAAGTTGGGGGTAAA
>JBFZBH010000259.1:0-3826 GCA_041308525.1 Phycisphaerae bacterium
CTTCCATATCCCCAAGACGATTGATAACGATTTGCTTGTCACCGACCACTGTCCCGGCTACGGCACCGCTGCCCGGTTCGTCGCCTGCGCACTTATCGGCGATGACCTCGATAACCGCGCTCTTCCCGGCCTAAAAATTGACTGCATTATGGGCCGCCATGCAGGCTTCCTTACAGCCGCTGCTGCTCTTGCAAAAAATAAGGATGATGATGGCCCACATCTGATATATTTTCCTGAACGGCCGGTCTCTATGGATAAGTTTCTCGCCGATGTCGATTCTGTCTATAAAAAATACGGCCGCTGCGTCATCGCAGTCAGCGAAGGCATCTGCGACACCGACGGTAAAACCTGGGCCGAAAAAATCGCAGCCACCCGTGACGAAAAAGACGCCCATGGGAATATCCAGCTTTCAGGCACCGGCGCACTCGCAGATTTCTTAGCCGCACAAATAAGGGGAAGCCTCAAAATAAAACGTGTCCGCGCCGATACCTTCGGCTATCTGCAAAGAAGTTTCGCAGGGCTCCAGTCGTCGGTTGATCTCAAAGAAGCCCGTCTATGCGGCAGGCAGGCAGTCAAATACGCTATGAAGGCAGATAGCGGCTCTGTTGCCATAAAACGGCTCCCCTTTCGTAAAATACGCACTGCCTCTGGCCGGCCCGCTGCCTAAAACGATTTTCTTCGGCAATAACCCGAAAGTCTAATTCCGTATAAGGTTTTTGATTTAACCATAGAGTGGCATGAAAGGGTATTATTTCACTTCATACATTGATCTTTGCTTTTCCGTGGCTTTTCCATCTTTTAAAAAGAACCTATCCCAAAATGATGCCTGCTATTACTTTCTTAAATACCATAAATAGCATTTTTTGAGGTTTTGGGATTACTTCTACATAAAATCATAATTTATTTAAAATTTTTAATAAATTTTCTTGACATTCTTTTATATGTAATTATAATTGATGCCAGATAAATAATTTTTTAAAGGAGACCAGAAATGAGGAATAAGAATGTTAATCTGGCAATTGCGGCGGTTTTATTCCTTCTCGAAATCCAATGCGTCGCCGGTACTATTGAAGTTCGTGTTTGCGGCATCAACGACCAGCCGATCAACCCCATAGAAGAAATATGCTTGTTACCTTCAGATGTCATCAGCCTCGAGGTGGTATATATTGCAGATTCGAACTTTTCCTTGATTGTATTAGGTACCGAAATTTATTTAGGATTGGGTCATGGGACCCTTTCTATTGCAAATGTAGTTTGGAACCCCGCTTTCGAGCCGTCACTTAGGGGTATTCAAATTAGCAGTAATCCGCCTAAGATTCTGATTTGGGGCGACGCTTGTATTAATGAGATTCACGGGCAGAATGAACCTGTTCGCCTTATAGGAAATATCCTTTATCATTGCGATATAGGGGGGACAGACACAGTTCTTATTCGAGATAGTCAAAATCCTCCAGCCAGCGGTTCGTGGGAAGTTGATCCAGAATGGAATCCTTATCTACCTTCTTATGGGAATGGTTTTATTATCCAAGCCGGAATGATAATCGGACCCGAACATCTTTACAGCTACTCTACTCCAGTTAATTTTCAGGATTTCGCTATTTTCGCAAAGGCTTGGTTGAGTAAAACAGGCGAATCAAATTGGAATCCTGATTGTGACTTTTATCCTCATAATGATGGCCAAGTGGATACTTTAGACCTCTCTTATCTTATCGACCATTGGTTATGTCCATATTGGGATTGTAATTGCGGCCATTAAAGAAAATTGGCATTTTTCTATTCTTTCCAAATTTTACCTTTTATATTCTCAAATTTAAAAATTCTTTATTCAGGGATTCAATGTAATGAATTTTGATTGTCCTTCACACTTTGCCCTTCACTCTTAACACACCTTTCAGTATAATCACTGCAATTATTTGTTGTGCGGGAAGATTATATGATAAAGACCAAAATTATAATTACGATTGGACCAGCCTGCGGCGATGTTAAAATCATCTCCCGAATGCTCGATAACGATGTCGATGTCTTCCGCCTCAATTTCTCTCACGGCTCTCTCGACGACCATAAAAAATACCTCGACCTTATTAATTCCGCTGTCTCGTTACAGCACAGGATGGTTGCAGTTATGGGTGACATCTGCGGCCCGAAAATCAGGACAGGCCTTATCGACTCTGAATGCTTCATCCTGAAGGAAAACGACACCATCCGTATCGTCCGTCAAAAAGATACAATAGAAGACCTGCAGCTTACCACAACTTATGAAAAATTTATCGATGATGTCCAGCCGGGCCATAGAATCTTCATCGATGACGGCCAGATTGAGCTTAAAGTAACCCAAAAAACATCTAACGACCTTCTCTGCAAGGTTATAACCGGCGGCCGCATATCCAGCAGCAAAGGAATAAACCTTCCCGATACCCACATCAGCATACCATCGATAACAGACCGCGACTGGCAGTGTATCGATTGGGCCGTTAAAAATAACCTCGATTTTCTTGCAATGAGTTTCGTCAGAACCGCTGATGATATTCAGCAATTGCGCGATTATCTTTCAAAAACCGGCTCTGACATCAAAATAGTCGCAAAACTCGAAACACCCCAGTCTATCAAACACATCGATGATATTATTCAGGCAGCCGATGCTGTTCTCGTCGCGCGAGGCGACCTCGGCGTCGAGATGGACCTCGCTGAAGTCCCACTTATCCAGAAAAAAATCACTCATCTGTGCCGCCGTTACGGAAAACCGGTCATCGTTGCCACTCAAATGCTCCAGAGTATGATTGATTTGCCCTCCCCGACCCGCGCCGAGGTCTCGGATGTCGCCAATGCCATAATTGATTTTGCCGATGCCGTTATGCTTTCAGGCGAGACAGCCGTTGGAAAATTTCCCGTACAGGCCGTCAAGACCATCTGCAGGATTGCAAAAGTCACAGAAAAGTTCCTCGACGAAAATGAACATATCCGTCCGAAAATAGCGACGGAAGATATCCTCGCCCTGACCGCTGCATTTGCACGAAGCGTCGCACAAATTGTCGATGATGTAAAGCCCGAACTCGTTGCCGTCTGGTCGCAGACAGGCTCATCCGCCCGCCTGCTCAGCAAGGCACGAATCAATGTCCCTATACTCGCTTTCAGTTCGAGCACAAAGCTTTGCCGCCAGATGGCGATACATTACGGCGTTGTGCCCTTCTACCAGACAACACCGCAGAATCTTGACACTTTCGTAAAAGTGGTCGAAAAATTTGTCCTCGAACATAATCTTGCCAAATTGAAGGATACCGTTATCATTGTTGCCGGCGAGCCAGTCGTATCTGAAGGAACAAAAAACGCCGTCCTCGCCCATATTGTCGGCGGCTCGCCGAGAAAAATTTTCTGATGTAAAAAAATATTTTCTTTTCAGGTATTAAAAGAATGGAAGAGCTTGATTTTACAATTGAAACTCTCGGGAAACCTAAAATTCCTTCACCTGTTCCGCTATCGATAGACAAAGGCGATTACAAGGCAAACTTTGTCTGCGACGACCAGTACATAATCTACGACATCGAAGGAAACTTAGAAGGCACGCCCTTGCCGTTTTCCAAAAAACTAACCCTTTCCTTTTGATTAACTGGTCCCGAACTATTTGTAAATGAATTCCATGCACTTATTAAATCATAACAATAGGTAAAGTATTTAAGAGTAGATCCTTTATGATATAATTGAGAAAATCTATTAGAATTGACAAAATAAACAATGATACCAAATTCTCCAATAACTACATTACCAATATAATTACCATAATAACAATGAAAAAGACAACACATTAAATCATTGTCGGAGGGAAATGGAT
>JBFZBH010000260.1:0-3432 GCA_041308525.1 Phycisphaerae bacterium
GAATAGTTTGCGAGCAATTTGGGCAACTGCTCGATTCGGCTTATGCTTTCCACCTGATAATCGATGCTGATTTTTTCAAGTGAACAGCAGACAGCCCTTACTTCCTCTAAAACACCGGCATAACTTTCCTGCCACGCCGGCTTTTCATCCGTGGTTGGGTCCTGGCACACTGAATTGTGCAAGACCAGTATATTTTCCATTATTTATAAGCTCACTTTTTGAGCCTTTTTAGGGCATTATTAATAATCGAACCAATCAAATCATTATAACTGGTCCCTTCCTGGGTTGCAATCATTGGTAAATCGGAATGAGTCGGGTGCAGGCCGGGAAGAGGATTGACTTCAAGGAAATGCGGCAAACCCTTGTCATCACAGCGGATATCCACCCTACCGGCATCGCGGCACTGCAGCACTTTATAAGATTGGAGGGCTAAATCTGCTACCTGACTAAATAATTTTCCTTTTTGAAGAGGCAAATATTTTATGAGCTTTTCGCACTCCTCTTTTACAGCAAATGAATACACAAGAGGCATCGAAGGCTCTGACATTGTCACTTCCATAGCACCTAACACATAAGCATCATTGCCGTCGCCAAGGACACCGACAGTAAACTCCCTGCCTGGCAAAAACTCCTCAACAAGAACCGGCTGAGACAAACGCTTTAATAAATCCTCGCAAACTTTTTTAAGCTGACCCTTCTGTTTAATCACAGAATTTTCATCTATTCCCTTGCCGGTACCTTCTGCCAAGGGTTTTGCAAAAAGAGGAAATGGAAGCTTAACTTTCCCAATGTCAGATTCTTTTTCGACGACTGCAAAATCTGGTGTTGCCAGGCCAGAGGCTTTGATAATTTTTTTGGCAAGGCTCTTATCCAAAGTCAGGGCGCAGACAAGCGGGTCTGAAAATGTGTAACCGATATTATATAATTCGAGCAACGCGGGAGCCTGCGACTCCCTGCAACGGCCTCGAAGTCCTTCCGTAAAATTGAAAACGAGGTCCCATCTTCTGCCCGCAGCAAGTTTCGAACAAAGAGCAAAGGTGTTCCCGATTCTCTCGGTCTTGAAGCCGTTTTCCTGAATCGCACGCTCTATCGCGTCGATTGTCTGGTCAGAATCGAACTCAGCAACATCTTCCTCGCTATAACCTTCAGCAAGGTATTCTGAGCGCAAATCATAAGCAATACCAATTATCATTTCGGAAAGCCCTTTGGAAATGCACGTTTCTCACGCATCGAACAGGAAATTAGTTTCGCCCTTATCAGAACCTTTCTTGCGCTCTGTAATTTTCTGCCTTCGCTGTCCGCGAGCGGTGTTCGCCGGCTGAATTACCGAGCCGCAGCCTGCTGAAAGTTCCCAGACACCGGCTGCCTTTTCCTGCTCAACACGCAAATCAATCATATTCTGAATTCCCGGCTCAGGATAATTGACCATCAGTCCCTCGTAATTGCGAAGCACTGTATGCGTTGGACTCATCGATACAATATAATTCGGAAGGAGCGGAATCTTCCCTCCCCCGTGCTGAGTATCCACAGCAAATGTCGGGATTGCCAAACCGCTTACCCTGCCTCGCAGATACTCCATAATCTCAATGCCTTTTGCCAGCGGCGTTCGGAAATGCTCCACACCTCTGACAAGGTCGCACTGATACAAATAATAGGGCCGCACTCTCATACGAACAAGGCCGCGGCAAAGCTGCTCTATAATCTGCGGATTATCATTAACGCCACGAAGCAGGACCGTCTGGTTGCCTAATGGAATTCCGGCATCAGCCATTTTCGAACAGGCGGCAAAGGCTTCCTTCGTCAATTCATTCGGGTGATTGAAATGGGTGTTTATCCATATAGGATGATACTTTCGAAGCATATTAACAAGCTCATCGGTTATTCTCATCGGAAGAACTACCGGCACCCTCGTGCCGATGCGAATAATCTGGACTGACTGAACAGACCTTATTTTCGAAATCACCGCTTCGAGGGCATCAGTCGTCATAGACAGCGGGTCACCGCCGGAAATAATCACGTCGCAAATCTCCGGGTGCGAAGAGAGATAGTCGCAGACCTGCTGAAGCCTGCGGGGAGAAATCGAGACTTCCCGTTTTCCTGCAACTCTCTTTCGCGTGCAGTGACGGCAGTAGGACGCACAGGTGGTTGTGACTATCAACAGTGCCCTGTCCTGATATCTGTGCACCAGTCCCGGAACCGGCATATCCTGATGCTCCTCGAGGGGGTCTTCGCTAAGACAAGGCGGGTCGAACAATTCGAAAAGCTGGGGGATACTCATTGCAAAAATCGGGTCGGATATATCCGGCTTTTGAATCAGCGAGGCATAATACGGCGTAATCGCCATCGGATATTTCTGTACGACCTTTCGAAGCTCTTCTTCATTCAGAGAAAATGGCAAAAAATCCGAAAGCTGCTCTACTGTGCGAATACGGTTCTTTATCTGCCATTTCCAGTCGTTCCAATTATTCGGATTAACAGATAAAGGTGATGTGTCATTTTGAAGTGACGTTTGAGGAAGATTTAAAGAGCTACTACTTGGAGGGTCGCTGTCCTTGTTTTCTTCTGTTGTCAGCTCGGCTCCCGGGCCTTTATACATAAACATTTCCTTTCAAATCAAACATAAATAAAATGCTTAATAACCTTCTATCTATCAGGCAACAGCTTAAGCAGGCTAAGTCTTTACCGACAGTCATTTAAGCATTTTTCCAAATATATCGTAATATCATACCTGTATCATAAATTTGTCAATAGTAATTTTTAAACATTTTCATTTTTTTTGCTGCTGGAGAAGAAATTAGCAGGCCGATTATATAAAAGGGAAGAAATTATATATTCATCCATTGAGCGTTATAAAGAAACATTTTATATGACGGCTATGACGATTCCAGAGGTAATAAAAAAAGTAAAAAGATGTATTTTTTTCGGTTGAAACCGGTTTTAAATGTTATAATATACCAACAATGAGCAAGGGATTAATTCAATCAGGCTTATGGCGGAAAGCTCGTGCAGAGCTTCGGAGATTCTATCTATTGTTTACCAGCCGCCTTTACAGCGTCCTGATACTGGCAGCTCTTGTATGCACTCTTGCCGCCAAGCTGTTTCACTCCGTCCGCAGCAGCCAGGCAGGGCAATATATCGGGTGGGTGCTTGCGGACATAGCAGTCCTTTTGGGAATCGAGATTTCCCTTGCCCTAATCTGTTATATGAGGCCTCGAAAGTGGGTATTCAGGCTTGCAACTGCCGCTGCTGCGATTGTCTGCACATGGTCATTTATCAACGCAGGATGGCTTATAAGGACAGGCAAGCAGATTGTTCCGACGCAGCTGTTTCCTTTGATTCGCGACCCCTGGACAACAGCAGTAATAATAATTGTCAACCTTATTAAGATGCCCGCAGTCGCAGTAATACTGATTGGCGTGCTTACCTTAACAT
>JBFZBH010000261.1:0-4155 GCA_041308525.1 Phycisphaerae bacterium
AATTGCCGTTTTTAGGGTAAAAATAGGCATTTTGAGGGATTTAGGTGGATTTTATGGGATTTTTGAAAATTTTTCGAGATTTTTCTTGATTTTCTTAAAATGATATGTTATTTTACAATTGACCTTTGCCAGTTATTACTTTGTGTATGGCATCAAGAGTCTTTTTGCTGTACACGCATTTCGCCGATTGGCGAGAAAGGAGGCGGGAGGGTAAAAAGAAGCATTTTTATCCGGTTTTCCTGTCAACCGGCAAGCTTGTTCGATGGGTAACAGTACCAGACCTTGAAAAACGAGCTTCACACAAAAAGGGATTCAAAGGACAGGTGTAATCAAAACCAATTTACGGAGTGTGTGGCTCTGTAAAAGGAAGAAAAGACAAAGAAAGGAAGGTTGTTTATGAAGAAATTTGCTTTGGCTTTATTGGTACTGGCTCTTGCATATCCTGCAAGCGCAGCAGTGGTCCTTACATCAGCTAAGGGAGCCGGAGCCGACGCTAATCTTGTTACGATTAGCTATAACTGCACAGCAGGCGAAGAAGTCAGGGCGTTTGCCCTTGATGTGAACGCCGGCGGCAAGTTGCTCGTTGGCTCAGCCCAGGCAGTAAGCACCGAATACTACATTTACCCAGGCTCGATTCAGTTCGCGGTAGCTGGTAGCGGGGAAACCTATATCAGCAGCCTCGGAACTCCGATGGCTGAGCAGACTGTAGCTGGCGGTGTTATCGAAATGGCATCGTTGTATGCTGCAGGTGACGTGAACCATCCAAGTCCGCCGCCTTCAAGCGGTGCATTGGTAAAGTTTCGCATTAACTGCCCGCCCGGGCCAGTTACAGTCAAGGTTGCCCTGAACGCAAAGAGGGGCGGCGTGGTGTTGAAAGACCCGAATGTAACACCACAGGTTTGCGGTGGTGTTCCCATCACCCAGACCAGATATGACGCCTGGGTTCAGATTGGCCAGCCTACAAGCTGGTGCCATAAGGCGCACTTTGCAGGCGATGTCAATATGGACTGCAAGATTACGTCGGTTGACGTGATTGGAGCAGGTGGTTTTAGATCTTGTTTCGGCAAGTCTTGGCCGGATCCGCTATATAATGCAGCAGCAGACACCAATGACGACAAGAGGATTACCTCTGCCGATATTCTTGGTGATCCGTCTGTGCCTGGCGGCGGTCTGAGACCGAACTGGGGCAAGACAATTGCCAACTGCCCATAGTCAGCACCTAAGTTAGTTTAGATTTGTACCTACAATAATTTGTTAACTTTTTAATCGTAGGAGGATGATATGAAAAAGTTGTTAATGTTAGTTTTGGTTTTGGGCGTGACCTCGTTGGTCAATGCCGGACCATTAATTTTTACAGTAAATGGCCTACCGCAGCCTGACAGGATTGATTTGCTACCTTCTCAATCAATCGAGATAGATCTCGAACTGGCAGCGGGCAGCAACATTCTCGGCTATACAATTGACTGGCAGCTGAGCAATGCTGATGCAGAGTTTTTGTATGAAGGTGTTCAGTTCCCATTGGTGTTCGAATTTGCGAGCACTCCAGTTATGAGAGAGCCGCAGCTGTTCGAAGCAACAGGATCACAGTTCCTTGGTGCTGCTCTTCCGGGTCCTGCAGTAATTATGAAGGGCCTGATGATTCACTGCGTAAGAATCAATCCGCAGGTTGATGTTGTGATGAGCGTTATTGCACAGGCTGGAACCATCATCGATGGAATGGACATAGCAGCAGGAACCGTTCTGCATACTTTGACGATTCATCAGGTTCCGGAGCCAATGACTCTGACACTGCTCGGTCTCGGTGGGCTGTTCCTCGCACGTCGTAAAAAATAAGACGTTGCCGGAACTGGCAAAAGTTAGTGAAAAAGGCAGGTTTTAGACCTGCCTTTTTTTGTTTACATATTTGCTGGTGCACGTTATAAGTATTTCGCTTTATATAAATATTGGGAAGGTAAAATTTATGAAAGATTTGTTGAAAGCAATCGTGTTGTTGATAATATGTGTTTTTATTATCTCCTGCAAAAAAACCGTCACCGCACAAAAAGGAGCCGGCGCATCGGCAGAATTTCCTCCTATTCTGGCGGGGACGTGGGCGGCTGAAGAGGGAATGTGGCAGATGACATTCAAGCCGGACGGCTCGCTGGAATCCATAAAATTTTATTTCGTAAGCGCCCCGATAGATACTGCCAAAGGTGCTGCTGATGAGAAGGGAGAGAATGGTTTCGATTCAACATGGAAGCTCGGAGACAACAGAGTGAAGTATAATCCGGACACAATGAGGCTGGAGGTGGAAGTAAAAATTTCTTATTTTAAGGTTGTCCGGCCGATGGGGACATTCGAGGGGAATATGGTGCATACGTTCAAGGGGATTGTTTCCGAGGACCATAAAACATGGGACGTGAATTGGGTGAATGTGACGGAAATCAATGATTTTCCTGAGAAGTCAACCGATGAACTTTCTCTTGTTTTCAAACATATAGACAGCCAACAATAAGCCGATGTTTCTTATCCGCTGCTGACGGCGGCATATTCAGGAAGTTACCGAGGACAATTTCGCACGATGATTACAGATTTTAAATTTGCAGGTCTATCCGGCGAGGATTACCTGACAGGATCGAACCAAGGTGCCAGCCAGAGCCAGTCACTTGCCAGAATTGCATAATCGTAAAAATCCACAGTGCCGCTGCCCGTTAAATCAGATTGTAAACCTGTTCCGGTTTCGAGCCATTCGTTGACTAAAATCGAGAGGTCAAGGGAATTGACCGTTCCGTCCTGGTTGAAATCTGATTTCCTTGTGGTTACCTCATCGGCGCCGATATCGATTCGCGGCGCACCTTCGAGGCGGAAGGTGAATATCCTTTGCTCATTATCGATATCGGGATTTGAGGGAATTGAATTATTATCACCGGCATCGATGCAGTCAGAATGAATTGGGAGGTGAAAGTTACCGTTATTGACATCGATAAAGAGCGGATACGTAAAAATATTTCCTTCACCGGCAGATGATTCCTGAAGCGAGCAGTATGTCGGGTGGTTAGAGTCCTGAATCGCGGGGCTGTTCGGGGCATCATTTAGCCAGATGATATTGTTGGTGATAGAGCCGCCGCAGTGCCGAATTGCGCCTCCGCTGATACCGGCGACATTTCCGGCGATTGTATTGTTGATTATATCGCCGTCGCAATTAAATAGTCCGCCGCCGCTATCGGCTGCGTGATTATTGGTGATAATGCAGTTGTATATATTTCCTAAACAGGAGCAAATTCCGCCGCCGACCAAAGAGCTTGAATTATTATTTATTTTGCAGTTTGTTATAAGACCATCGACATAATGAACACCTGCCCCTTTAGCTGCATAATTTCCCGTCAGATTGCAGAATTGTATGACGGCTTTTGTGCCATTTCCGGATATTGCTCCTCCGTAACCGGAGTGATTGGCTCCTGTTATTGTAAAGCCGCTGATAATGCAGTTCGAATCTTCCAAGCCGGAAAAAGAAACAACGGGGTTATCTGTGTTATTACCGTCAATAATGGTACGCTCGATGCAGGCCCAGTCGTTGTCGCATAAGCTGCGGAGACTAATGTTTTTGCCGGCAAATGAAATGTTCTCACAGTATCTGCCCTGCAGTGCAATAATGCTGTCTAAGTCATTAGCATCATCAATAGCATCTTGAATGCGGGAGTAATGTTTTTGTTTGGTAATATTCCAGATACTGAAAGCCTCATCTGCCCCGATATCAGTTACGGCGTTCATTACCCGCGGGTCTCCGTCGAGGTCGCTGAGCGAAGAGCCATTGATGAAATTCGGGTCTCCTGCATCAATACAGGGTGAATCGTAATTAAGATGAACAGTAATATTTGGTTGAATTAGAAATCGCGGATTGACGGATATATTTCCTTCATTACCAGTCAGGTCTTGAAGACCCGGGCCGTAATTACCTAAGGAGTTTTGCCAAAGATTGTTGTATTTAATTACCGGCTTAGAATCGATGCCGGTATTAATGCCGTATCCACCTTTTGACAATGCAATAATATTGTTTACAATTTCCGGTGCGGGGCTTCCGTTGCACTGTATTGCAGTCGTTTGATTACCAATTGTTATCGTTTCGGTATATAATCTCCTCTGTTTTGTAAAACAAAATGTGGACCACTTGCGTTA
>JBFZBH010000262.1:0-3419 GCA_041308525.1 Phycisphaerae bacterium
CGGCTGCTTTATGCTCATACAGAATCCTATGAGCAGGTATGAAGAAGCCGATAAAAATATCACAGCTGCCTATGACCCCAATATGCAGTGGAAATCGCAATACGGCCCGTTTGCATCCGACCGTTTCTGCATCGGCACTTTCAAAATTTCCGGCAATAGCTTCAGGTCTGATATGGCCGGTGAATGGGCTTACGTTCAGAACCCCGACCAGTTCCTCGCCGAAGGCTCACAAATTGACTATTGTGAAATCGAAGCTGTAACAAACTGCGCCCGTGCGTTTGTAATCCAGGACAGAGAAAAAAGTGTAAGAGTGCATATCGGCTGGTGCGAGAATGATTATCAGATTGATACTGCGACAGAACAAGGCCGCACCGAATACAGACGCATCATCGACCAGGCCGCTGCCTTCGGTTGCCAGTATGTTCTCTATACCCCTCACAATAGCGAGATTGCCCCCCTCTCCGAGAACAGAGACGCCTGGGGATGGGAAAGTCTTCTTTGGTTCAATATGGGACAGAAAATCCGCAAGGACGAATGGATTCCCGGAAAAGACAAACTCCCCGCAACTGTTCAGGGAATGATAGATTATGCAAAGAATAAAAATCTGAAACTTATGGCTTATGCTTATCCAACGGTCCCGTTTATGCAGAATCCCGAATGGACCGAGTGGCTGACAAAGAGAAACCAGGGCGTCGGCGGATATGCCGGCCCCGATACCGGCGTTCGAAGTTTTCAGGACTGGCTCGTTGATAAGCTCGTCGATTTTGTGAAAGCAACCGGATGCGGCGGGTATTCGTTCGACCACTGGTGGATGGCTTATGATGACGCATCAAGCAGATATCAGCAGTGGTACGGCACAAGAAGAATACTCGAAACTCTCAGGAAACGGCTTCCCGATGTTATAATCGACGGCCGCCAGCAGTATCACGGCTTCGGCACCTGGACCTGGCTTGCAGGAACATATCCGCACCCGATGATGTCTGATGAGCAGCCGGGAAGCTTCAGGGCAATTGTCGATTTGAGCACAGACCGCGTAAACGGAGCAAGGCAAAGATATGTTGCCTGGCGCTTAATGACGCGTGATTTCTGTCCGACTGAAATACTGCCCGGTTTTATAACCCACCAGACTCAAAGAGGCGATGCCAACAATGTAATGCGCCGCGATGAATACCGCACCAGAGACTGGGATTACCTCGGCTGGAAATACAGCCTGATTTCATCGATTGCGACAGCTCCGTTCAATCACGTCGTCAATTATCTTCCCGCAAGAGACATTCAGGAATACAAGCTCTTTCCCGACAAGGACAAAAAGTTCTTCCGCGACTGGCTGGATTTTACCGATAAAAACGCAAAATATATGAAAAAAGTCCGCCCGATTATCGGCCAGCCGATGATTGGAAGATGCGATGGCACAAGCGCAATCATCGAAGACAACGGCTTCCTATTCCTCTTCAATCCCAATTACAGAAAAATGAATGCGGAATTTAAGCTCGATGCCTCAATCGGCCTGACAAAAGGCGAAAGCTTCACCATTAAAGAGCTTTTCCCGCAGGAAAATAAATATATCGGCAGCCCCCAAAACGGCCTGTTCAAATACGCAGATAATGTCTCGATTCCAATGGATGGGACAAGTGCTGTCGTCCTGCAGATTGAGCCTGTAAAATCTGTTTCCAGGCCGATTCTGTTTAACTCAACAGGCAAGGCTGATATTGCTTCAAGTGCACTGGTTCTTTCAGATGTCACGGGACAGTTCGGCGAGGAAAAAGAGCTTTTAGTTCTTCTGCCGGATGAAAAAGCAATTAAGGAAGTTACCGTCAACGGCAAAAAAATCGATTTTATTCAAAAGGGCAAGGCCGTATCGTGCAAAGTAAAATTTGCTGGTCAGTACTTCCCGATTTCGCATCAGATTGGAAAATATAATCCTCAGTTCGATGCCAACACAGTCGAGGGAAAATTTACGATTCCATCCCGAATTTTCAAGCAGCTTTCTGAAAACAAAAAGGCCTGGCCCGTCAATTACACAAAAGATGACCTCGTGGCCCCGTGGATAGACCCCTCGCGGCTTCTTCTCTTCGTTCAGATTGCCGATCCCTATATCTCTAAGGAAGTTGCGGAACGAAGAGAGGGCAGAGAAGGAAGGGCCAGAAGAAATGCCCCCATCGGCAAAGAGGATGTGAAAATCGAAATCGATGGAAAGCAAGTCGAAGTAAAGGAAGGCTACAACGGTGTGTATCCTTATGTCAGCGGCTCGTTTATGGGTATCTATGCGGAATTGACCGACTTAAAGAGCGACATCGAGCATACGATTAAAGTTACGCTGCCTGACGGTCTAAAGAGCGGACAATTTCAGGGCCTCTTCTTCGACCACGTCCAAAATGAATACACCGCCGAGCTTGCATCAAAATAAATTTTCACTGAACTGAATCGCAAAAAAAATAACGCAGGCTGATAAATTTCAGCCTGCTTTTTTTATTCCTGATTGTCACACAATCTTCTCTCGACAGGACGAGGTCAACAATATGTCACTATTCTGCATCTCTGCAATGAATTTTATTTACCGCTGTCTTTGATGGCCTCGAACATTGCAAGGACATTTTCAACTGGTGTCCCGGCCTGCACATTGTGAATCGTGTTAAACACCATTCCTGTCGGATTGTTGAATATCTCGATCCTCTCCCGCACCTGGCTATAAACCTCCTTCGGCGTCCCGAAGGGAAGGGTCTTTTGCGTATCAACACCGCCTCCCCAGAAAATCAGGTCCTTGCCGAATTCTTTTTTCAGCTCTTTCGCATCCATCCCTGCTGCAGAGCACTGCACGGGATTCAATATATCGAAACCCGCATCGATTAAATCTGGTATCAGCTCGCGGATGCTCCCGCAGGAATGAATGAATACCTTCCAGTTAGAATTTTTATGTATAAAATCATTTACCTTTTTATGAAAAGGCTTGAATAACTCCCGGTAAGCCTTTAGCGAAATAAATAAGCCCTTTTGCGTCCCGAAATCGGTCCCTGTTGTAAATACCGCCTGGATTTTATCGCCGAGTGTATCCGTCAACAGCCGCAAATTTTTTAATGCAATCTCGCACTGCCCTTCGAAAACTTTACGGACGTAATCTTTCCTTGCAGCCGTCGAGACATACCACTCCTCGATTTCGCGAATGCCATTTGTTTTCTTCATCCACATCGCCGGCACAAGGGCTATGTCGCCGAATGCGGTACCGGGGGCGCTTAGAATTGTTCCCCTGCCCTTGCTGATTGCCTCATCTGCCATCTGAACAAGATGTTTGATGTCCCTCTCGCAAACAGGCCCGAACTCTTCGAGATTGTCAGCAGGATTTAGTTTGCTTTCGTCTATCGGTTCCTGTCTGGGAATTGCGTCGAAATAAAAACCGCCCTTCGGCATATGACCGCTCGGCG
>JBFZBH010000263.1:0-3777 GCA_041308525.1 Phycisphaerae bacterium
CGGCGCAACCGGCTGGGCGTTTGAGCCTCAGAAACAAACCTCTACCTGGCTGCAGGGTAGAGTTGTCAACCGTGGTGTCTGGTATTATGACGGCGAAATTGACCTTGGTTATGTCGGAGCCTTGAGAATGGCAAAGGCAGTCGTTACACAGGATGATGTCTTTGGTCTTTTCGGGTTCGGATGCGATGCCTCTTTCACTTCGGGAAGATACCTTGTTGAACCTAAAGACGGCCTCCGCCAGCAGCTTGTGATGCATAATCTTGGTTTGTCACTGGCCTTGAACCGTGATGCATTTGCAAAAGAGCAAAACATCTCTATCGGAAGTGCCAAAAGCTGGATAAGTTTTAATCTCGAAAACGAAAGGCTAAATGCCCACACAACAAAACTTACTTTAACCGGTCTTCCTGAAGGAAACTATCTTGTAAAGGTCAATGGCACTGTCCAGAACACCTTTAATAAAACAGATTCCAGTGAAACTGTTGTTGAGCTTAATATTGGTTCAGGCCCTGCCTCAATTATCTCTATCAGCTTAAGTGCAGATATACCTGCAGCGGTGCAGACCTTTCAGGTGATGGGATAGTCAACGAAGACGATTTGGAAGAATTTATCTTGCAATGGTAAAATAAACACCCGTTGTTCCGATTCGAGTTACGGATTTAGGTGCTTCTTCGACGATACAAGTATATAGAAATATTACTTTAAACTCATGCGTTAAACTGTTGTTTCTGAAAGAGGCTTTTATTGGTTATTGGAATGGCCTTTAAGAAAATTATTTATTGTTTTGTTTCTTTTGGTTTTATCCTGTGTGCTAATCTTCCACTCAGCGCCGTTGAATTCTCTGATGATTTTAACACACCGCACAATTATATTATTAATGGCACCGCCGGCTCAGGCTGGGATGGCTTTGTAGGTCTGGGACCAAATGAAACTATCGATAAACTGAACTCAAGTATTGACAGGCTGGGTAAATTATTTATCCAGTCACACGGCGCCCGATGGGAGCCGAACTGGATTCCTCTTGGGCCGTTTCTTTATAAAACTGTCAGCGGCAATTTCGAAGCAACTGTTAAAGTCACTGAGTCCTCGAATTTGCAATGGAACGATTCAGGCATTATGGCACGTGTTGCGGATATAAGCGCCGCAGGAGCTGGAGAAGACTTCGAGTGCGTTGACCATTTCCCTATTATCGGAAAGAATATGGGCAGGAGTGTTGATAGCGGAACTGAGAGCGAATGGGGCACAACTTCTCTTATGCCCTATCTGCGGCTTCGACGCGAAGGTAATCTCTTCTATCACATGGTAAGTTCCGACGGTCTGACCTGGATAACGATTCCGGGCTCTCCGCGGCTCAGAAACGACCTCAATGGATTGCCTTTGCAGGTAGGTCTCCAGCAGGCCACCTATACCAGCAGCACTGGTTTCGCTGCCTTCGATGATTTTCAAATAGCTCCTGCAGTGAATATGTCAATGACAAATGACTACTTTGACCTGCTCTTCAGTCCTACCCGCGGCGGAATTTCCTCCTTCAGTAAAAAAGCAGATGTCGATAACGTCAATTATATTGCCTCAGGCAAGGCACTCGGTGACCTTGTTATTCGATATAGATTTTCAACTGCCACTAATCACGGTTATGCTGTCGATTTCGGCTTCGGAAATTATTCGCTTGTAAATCAGACGAATTTTTCTGACTTCACGATGGATGGCGATGTCACTGTTGCATCCGGTGCAGAAGCAGGGCTTATTTTCCGCGTCACAAACCCGACGGTTGGTGCAAACAATTTCAACGGATATTATCTCGGCTTATTTACATCCTCCAGCGAGGCGATTTTGTTTCGTATGGATAAAGGCCCCTGCACGATTATCGGCAGAGCGTCCTGCGCAATCAGTATTGGCATATCGTATCATGTTAAAATTGTCGCTCAGCAGTCAGCGATTTCTGTTTACGTCGATGATATGCAGCAGCCGAAATTTCAGGTGTCTGATTCCACTTACACATCCGGCTCAATCGGCTTGCGTGCTTATAACGCTTCCGCAAGTTTCGATAATATAAGTGCAGGAACTTTCAGTGATGATTTTGAATCCGGTTCCTCGCGATGGACAAATTATGGCGGCACCTGGACCATCGCAGAAGAATCTTCCGGCTGGTTACAGGCCGATACTTCTGCTATTGATCCCAATTATGAAGTAAACACTGACACGGAAAAAATTTATTCGTTTCTTTTAGGCGAGGGCCCCGATTTAAAGCTCACCGAGCGGTTTGCTTTTCAGGACAGCAATCTAACCTGGTCGATCCAGTTAAAAAATCTGAAAGACTCTCCGGTCGAAATCAGTGATATCGTCATCCCGACGATAATAAATACCGAATACACCGGCCCAACCTATCAGGACACCTTCAGGAAGAGGGTGAATATGCATCGTTACATAGCCGGCCACGGCTCACATATCGACTGGCTGCGTGCTGATGGTCAGGGCCCGCACCTTCTAATGAATACACAAGATGGCACGAAGCTTGAGTATTTCGACCGCAGCAACACTGCCTATATTCATTCAGCCTGCAGCGGCCCTGCTGAGACACGCGGCACCTGGAGACAGCCGCATACAAGTGTCAATCTGAATGCTGCTGGAACATCCGGCGATGATGTTAATTATGGTTTTATCTTCGGCTGGGCTGATGATTATGATGGTGCCCGCGATGTCTTATATACAAACGGAGATTTCGATATCCACGTGGTCCCGGGAATGTCACTTCCATCAGACCTTGAGGCAAAATTTTCCCTTCGAACGAAAAATATTATAAACTCCGTTACCGCTGAGTTCCCCGCAAGTACCGCAATTACTTATCTCGGTGATAATGGTATCGATGTCCATCTTTACAAAGTCAGTTTCAGCCGGCTCGGTGAAAATATGATAACTGTAAATTACGGCAATAATAGACACTTATTGCTCGAGTTCTTTGTCACCGAACCTCTCGAAACCCTCATCAAAAAACGTTCATCTTTTATTGTAAACAGTCAGCAGCACCGTAATCCCGCCAAATGGTACAACGGCCTATACAGTCTCTGGGATATGCGCAATCAGGTCCTCCGCAGCCCCGACGATACAGGCGGATTGATGACTTATATGGTCGGCGGCTCCGATGACCCATCCTCGGGCGGCTGTGTTTTCCTCTCCGAGAAGAATACCGCTTTTCCGGACACAAACCAGATTGCCTCGCTCGAATATTTCATTGAAAATTTTGTCTGGGGCAAACATCAAAGGACTGATACAGAAACACCTTTCCCCTACGGTATTTACGGCTCGAATGTCTGGCTGGATGGCTGTGCCAACTGGTATGACTGCAGAAACAGCCCCTACGGTTTCGGTTCCGGCGGCAAAGGCCTCGAACATTTATGGCGCACCTACGATTACACGCACTATATAACGCTTTACTACAATATGTATCGCATAGCAAAGATGTATCCGGACAAAGTTCACTATCTCGACGCAGCCGGCTACCTTCAGCGGGCTTACGGCACCGCGATGGCATTTTTCGAAGTTCCGTATAATATCCACTGCTGGGGAATCTGGGTGGACTGGGCGTACAAGTTCGGCAATTTCCACGAAAAATATATCGTCAATATTATAAATGCCCTCGAACAGGAGGGCCGCCCTGCCGATGCCGCAAGACTGCGCGCTGAATGGGAAAAGAAGGTAAAGTTCATGATTTATGATGACCAGTATCCTTACGGCTCGGAATTTTATATCGACCGCACCGCCTTCGAATCAACCTATGCCCTC
>JBFZBH010000264.1:0-3395 GCA_041308525.1 Phycisphaerae bacterium
CGCCGCTGCCACAGATGAAATCGATTCTCTCGAAAGTCAGATTGCAAAAAATAACCAGGCAAATGAGCACCTAAACAAGCTGTGCAAGGATTTGCGGACCGCAATTTATGAGGCCAATACCGAAAAGCTGCAGGTAAATTCCAAGCTGTCGCTGGTTGAGCAGAACATTAAAAGGCTCGAGGATGAAGAGCCTCTTATCTCCGGCGAAATCGGCCTGCTCTCTCAGCAGATTGAGCAATCCGTTCAGAAGGAATATCAGTCCAAGCAGAAACTCGAAGAGCTTGAAACTGTCAATAAACAGCGTGCCTGCCGAATCGAGGAGCTTGAGAGCAAATTCAGCAGTCTAAATACCGAGCAGGAATCGCTGACAAATAACCTTACTGACTTTAAAATCGCTGTCGGACAAATATGCGAGCAGAACAAGGCGCTCAAGCAGACAATTATAAACGTCCAGAACCAGATTTCTGAAAGCATCTCGGCGGCCCAGACCGCACAGATTGAAATTCAAAACTGCACTGACCAGTCGAACACCGCCTCATCTGAAATTCTCGGATGCGAATCTTTAATTTCAGAATTATTCCTCGAAAAGGAGAAAAGCCAGCAGGCAAGCCGCACTTTCCACGACAGCCTCCAGAAACTTGTCGATGACCAGAAACATACCGAGCAGGAATTAAGACAAAAGAGAACGGAGCAAGCCCAGGTTGAGCAGCGGATCAACGAGCTTAAAGTCGAGCTTGGACAGCTTCAGGTTATGGAACAGAACCTCGTTGAAAAGGTCCGCGAGCAGCTTCAGCTCGATATCGCAAAATCCTACGAGACATATCAGCATACGGAAATCGACTGGGAGCAGGTCAAAAACGAAATTAATGAGCTCCGCGAAAAAATCGAGCACCTCGGCAATGTCAATATCGATGCCATCGACCAGCAGGACCAGCTCGATAAGAGATACCAATTCCTATCGACGCAGCTTGAAGACCTCAACAAAAGCAAAGAGCAGCTCCAGCAGCTTATCAGCCGGCTCAACAAACAAAGCAGGGAAAAATTCAGAGAATGCTTTGAACACATTAGAATTAACTTTCAGCAACTTTTCAGGAAACTGTTCGGCGGCGGCAAGGCTGATATCCTCCTCGAAGATTCAGAAGATATTCTCGAAGCTGGAATAGAAATCATCGCTCAGCCGCCGGGAAAGGAAACAAGAAGCATTTCGCTTTTAAGCGGCGGCGAAAAAACAATGACGGCAATTGCTCTATTGTTCTCGATATTCAAAACAAAACCATCACCCTTCTGTTTCCTCGATGAGGTCGATGCTGCGCTCGATGAGGCCAACAATGAGCGATTCAACCTTATAATCAAGGAGTTCCAGCAGTATTCTCAGTTCATTATCATCACGCACTCCAAAAGAACAATGAGCATTGCAGATTTACTTTACGGAATTACTATGCAGACACGCGGGGTGAGCAAGAAGATAAGCGTCAAATTCGACGAATACGAATCGCAGGAACAGCCCGCTGCGGTCGCATAAAAAAATTATGAAGAAATGCCCCTTTTGTGCTGAAATGATTCAGGATGATGCGGTCAAGTGCCGGTTCTGCGGTGAATTCCTCGAAAAACAACCAGCCAAAACAAAATGGTATTTCAGAACGCCTACCATAGTTATCGCCATACTTTGCATAGGTCCGCTTGCCCTGCCTTGTGTCTGGCTGCACCCAACATATAAGCTCACCAGCAAAATAATTGTTTCCATCATCGTAATAATCGGCACCATTATCCTGTGCTATCTTACGGTATTTGCGTATTCCAACTTTATGAAACAAATCCAATCACTTGGCATCTCATAAAATTTAATTTCCTCTGTAAAAATCCTGATATATATCAGGGCTATTCATACTGAATTCACTGTCATTCTGAGCACAGCGAAGAATCTCTCATATTCTTGCGATAGATGCTTCGCTTCGCTCAGCATGACAAATTTTAAGAGAGCGATAAAAGACACATCTAATTTTTCCTGTGCAAAAATTGTGAATAATGCTAATATACCCAGACTATTTTGAAGGTAAAAAATGACAGGACATTTTGATAAACATATTTTGAAAAACGGAATGGTTCTTCTGGGCGAACCGATGGAATCAGTTGAGTCGGCCGCCTTCGATTTCGCCCTTCCTGCAGGCTCATCGAGATTGCCCGATGGTTTCTGCGGCGCAGCAAATATTATCGCAGACTGGATTTTCCGCGGCGCAGGCGACAAAAACAACCGCCAGCTCGGTGACGCACTCGACGGACTCGGACTTCACCGCTCCAGCTCTGTCGGAAGCGCACATTTATCACTATCAGGTGTCCTCGAAAATACAAATCTTTCTGAAGCAATCGGCCTCTTTGCGGATATCATCCTGAAACCATTGCTGGATAATGGGCACTTCGAGCTTGCCAAAGAGCTTGCAATCAGCGACCTTCTCGCCCTCGACGACGACCCCCAGCAAAAAGTTATGTTGAAATTGCGAGAGCTTTTCTATCCGTACCCTTTGGGCAGAAGCACTGCCGGAAATCTCGATGAGCTTAAAAATCTCACAGCAGAAAAAACAAGACATCTTATCAGGGAAAATTTCAACCTCTCGGAAACTATCTTCTCCGTTGCCGGTAAATACAATCTCGAAAAACTTACAAGCCAGCTCGAAAAATTGTTTTCCACAGGCACTGCAAAAAAAACACAGCCCATTGAAATCCGGCCGCAGGAGCACAAATACACACACATACACAACGACGGCGCCCAGGTGCACATAGGCCTTATGACACCGACTGTAACAGCTTCCGATGAAAACTACTATAATGCGAGGGTTGCTGTTTCTGTCCTCTCCGGCGGTATGAGCGCACGGCTTTTTACAGAAGTAAGAGAAAAACGCGGACTGTGTTACGCAATCGCAGCAAGATACCACGGCCTCAGGGAATCCGCAGGCATCGTCTGCTACGCAGGGACCACACCCGACAAGGCCCAGCAGACAATCGACTGCATCCTCGAAGAATTTGAACGCTTAAAAGAACAAATCAGCGAAGAGGAAATCCAGCGAGCTAAGGCAGGCCTGAAAAGCTCCCTGATTCTGCAAAGCGAATCATCATCCAGCCGTGCAATCGGCATCGGCAGCGATTACTATCTTCTCGGAAGGGTCCGCAGCCTCGATGAAATCAAACAAAATATCGAAGCCTGCACAGTCGATTCTGTTCTCGGCTTCCTCAGAAAAAAACCGTTCAGGAATTTTACAATCGTAACCATAGGCCCGAAGGAAATAATTGTTCAAAAATGATTTTCTGCTGCACGAAAATATAAAAATATGGAATTTAAAAAATATACACTTGATAACGGCCTGACCATCATAGGAGAAATCAATCCGGCTGCTAAATCA
>JBFZBH010000265.1:0-3366 GCA_041308525.1 Phycisphaerae bacterium
AAGATCAAGATGGGTCAACCTGTGGGAAGTTCTTATATCATTTATCCATGATGATATAGTGGCCTCAAATTTCGACCCCCCATACGACAGAAAGGCAATGCCGTATATGTGCACAATCTTCTTCTTTGTGCTGTTTTGCAATACCATAGGCCTTATACCGGGCTTCGGCACAGCCACGGGAAAGCTTTCAGTAACCTGCGGCCTCGCGGTACTGACGCTCCTTGGAATGATAGGAGTAGGCACTGTCAAGCAGGGCCCGCTATGGATATTTACCGGAATTGTTCCACACGGAATTCCTATTGCGCTGTTCCCGTTGATGTGGGTTCTTGAGTTTTTCAGTTTATTTATTAAAACATTCTCATTGACCATACGACTTTTTGCAAATATGATAGCAGGACACATTGTTATAATAATGTTCATTTTACTGGCGATGATTTTCCAAAGCTATCTGGTTGCTATAGGGTCTGTCACCTTTTCGTTAATGATTTATATGCTGGAGCTTCTTGTCGTTTTCATACAGGCATACATATTCACAATGCTTTCAGCTATGTTTATTGGATCATCCCTGCATGCTCACTAAGTACTGTGAGGTGCAGATAAGGAAAATAAATTGTTTTAAGCTAGGAGGAGTAAATGGATAGTTTAGGTCTTTCTTATTTAGGATCCGGTCTCGGGACAGGTATGATAGTTGTTGGAGCGGCGTTGGCGATAGCGCGTATAGCAAGTACCGCCATAGAAAGTTCAGCCAGACAACCGGAAAAAAGCGGCGACCTTAGAACAACAATGATTATCGCGGCAGCCCTTGTCGAAGGTTTTACTTTCTTCGCTCTTGTTGTTACTATTCTTCTCGCAATCAAGAAGTAACGGCAGTATCAAATGTAAAAGACTTTTGTCTTTTACGATCCATTGATTAAAATATTTAATATGGATAATTAAGAATGGAAAGTTTATTGGTAATCGAACCCGGTCTATTCCTATGGACGGTAATAACTTTTGTTATCTTATTGCTGATTTTATGGAAGGCGGCATGGAAACCGATTGTAGATGCTCTTGACGACAGAGCCGAAAAGGTAAGGGATGATATTGAAAGAGCCGAAACAAATCGTGTTGAATCTGAAAAATTACTGACTGAACATCGTGAACTGCTTAAGCAGGCAAAAGATACAGCGGAAAAAATTGTTTCAGACAGCAAAACCACTGCTGAAAAGGTAAAAAGCGAAATTCTTCTAAAAACAACTGAAGAATCCAGGGAACTTTTAGAAAGGGCGAAAAAAGAAATAGAGGTCTCCAAGGAGAGAGCTCTAACTGAAATGAAATCGGAAATTGTGAATATTTCAACCGATATCGCGGCCAAGATAATAATGAAGAATCTAAAACCGGAAGACAATGCCAATCTGGTAAAAGAGACATTAAACACTCTGGCAGCTAAGGAAATTGTTCAGTAATATTTTCGATTCAGGCGCAATTACCAGCTAAAGGATGATAAAATGGTAATTAATGAAGTATCAAGAGTATATGCGGGCGCATTGCTGGAAATAGGGCTGGAATCAAAAAGCCTTTTTCAGCTTCAGGAAGAATTATCATTCATCGTCGATTTGTTATCAAGTGATTCAGACTTTGAGAACTTCTTGAATGCACCTGTTATACCGCGGCAAACAAAGAAGAATTTTATTAATAAAATTTTTAAAGATAAGCTGTCGGAAGACACAGTAGGTTTTTTAGATGTTTTGCTTGATAACGATCGGCAGAAATTTCTTAAAGACATATATCATTCATTTGTTGAGCAGATTGATGCCGCGAACAAAAGGCAGAGAATAAAACTGATAAGCAGCGTCAAGCTGAATGAAAAGATGCTTGGTGATATCAAGTCGGTTATGTCAAAAAAATTTAATAAGGACATATCCATAGAGGAAACAGTCGATGAATCGATAATCGGCGGATTTATAATCGAAATAAACGACAGAATAATCGATGGTTCTGTTGCCAACAGTTTAAAAAACATAAAACAAAAGTTATTGAAAAGCAAAGTTTCAAGCGGGGTAGCGTATGAAGATTAAAGCAGAAGAGATTAAATCAGTCATAAAGAGAGAGATAGAGGGATATAAGGCAGACCTTGATGTCAGTGAAGTGGGGCGGGTCCTTCAGGTCGGCGACGGTATAGCGCGTTTATATGGTCTTGAAAAGGCAATGGCCGGCGAAATGCTGGAATTTTCAAATGGATCATTTGGTCTTGTTTTCAATCTTGAAGAGGACTCGATCGGCGCGGTTATCCTGGGCGATTATCTCGGAATTCATGAGGGCGATACCGTAAAAAGGCTCGGTAAAATTCTGGCGACACCTGTCGGTGATGAAGTCCTGGGTAGAGTCGTAAATCCGCTCGGCATTCCACTTGATAATAAAGGCCCTATAAATACTACAAAGTTACGCCCGGTTGAATTTCTGGCACCGGGTATTGCCGATAGACAGCCTGTAAAGGTTCCGTTGCAGACCGGAATTAAAGCTATCGATTCGATGATTCCCATTGGCAGGGGGCAGCGCGAGTTGATAATTGGAGACAGAAAGACAGGCAAGACCGCAATAGCAGTAGACACAATTATAAATCAGAAAGGGAAAAATGTACTCTGTTTTTACGTTGCAATAGGTCAGAAAGCATCAACTGTCGCTGCCGTAGTACAAAAACTGGAAGAAGAGGGAGCCATGGAATATACCTGCGTTGTTGCGGCGAACGCCTCTGATCCCGCTCCTCTGCAATATATAGCTCCGTACGCAGGTTGTGCAATGGCTGAATATTACATGTACGATAAACATAAGGATACTCTGTGCGTCTATGATGACCTGACAAAACAGGCGAACGCATACAGACAGCTTTCTCTGCTGCTCAGAAGACCTCCAGGACGCGAGGCCTTCCCGGGCGACATTTTTTACTGCCACTCCAGGCTTCTTGAAAGATCAGTAAAACTGTCGGACGATATGGGCGGCGGATCGCTGACTGCACTTCCAATCATCGAGACTCAGGAAGGCGAGGTATCCGCTTATATACCCACAAACGTTATTTCAATTACAGACGGACAGATATATCTTCAGCCCGGCCTCTTTGCCTCGGGCGTAAGACCTGCGGTTGACGTTGGTATATCGGTATCGCGCGTAGGCGGGAACGCTCAGATCAAGGCAATGAAAAAGTATGCAGGTTCGCTCAGGCTCGATCTCGCCCAGTTTAGAGAGCTCGAGGCGTTTGCACAGTTAGGTACAGAGCTCGATCCCGCTACTCAGGCCCAGCTTGATAGAGGACTGAGACTGGTAGAAGTATTAAAGCAGGGACAATATGTACCCATGAACGTTACCGAGCAGGTTGCAATTGTATTTGCC
>JBFZBH010000266.1:0-3352 GCA_041308525.1 Phycisphaerae bacterium
GATGACGAAGGGAATTATATAAGTTATTGGGGAGAAAAAGGTGGCGACCAGGTCTTCTGGCCGCTTGAGAAGAAGGAAAAATAATATTATGACGAGATGACAAATGACAAAGAGAAAAAAAATAAGATTAATAATCATTGGCGGCATTTTACTTGTTATCGCAATCTTGTTTTTGAGGGTGTATTTCTTTTTCAATGCAAAGCCGACTATTGCTGTTAATTATGCAGCTGAGTGGAACAGGCAGACTCAGCAGGAACATTACGATGCAAACCAAAATGCCTATTTCGATTATGAGAAGGCAGCCGGACACCTTAAGGAAGTACCTCTACAAATCCAGACCGACCCAGACAGATCATTCGAATTCAGTCGATTGTTCAATTCTTCTTCGGGTTCTCGGAACATTTCAGGCACATATCCCATAGAAATAGGAATATCCCATATTTCCATCGAATGGCCTTCCGATATGAATGATTCGGAACTGGGGATTCTGCGGCAGTGGCTGGCCGATAACGAGGCGGCAGTTAAGCTCTTAAGGCAGGGTGCACAAAAGCCGTATTACTGGCATAAGATGCCTGAATACAATATCAAGATGTGGGAAATAGAGCGGCCGCTGCTGAAATGGATGAATGAGTGCCTTCAGGTCCTCATCTGGCGTGCAAAAATGGAAGCATTCGACAACAAGCAGCAGGAGGCGATTGAGGATTTATCTGCCTGCTTTAATATAGCCGGTCACCTGGTAAGCCAAAGGTCCAGCGAAGAGCAGCAGCAGGGCATCGAATTAACGACGATGTCCGTCCGCTCGACAATCGAAACCCTTGCGAATGCAAAAATCGAAGAAGATATACTTTCAGAATTTCACAGGAAACTATTGCAGAAGTTTTCGGAGCAGAAGAAAAAATTCGATTTAACCGGGGAAAAAATCGCTGCGTATGATATCCTCCAGCACATCTTCACCGACGACGGAAAGGGAAGCGGACATTTTATTCCGAAGGAGTATAAAAAAATTCGGGGGGGCGGAAGTTATCCATCCGGACTGTTAAGCCCCGGCTCGTCGATGAGCTTTCAATCCATCGGCGATTTTTTTGCGAACTTTTTTGAGATTATGAAAGAAAACGGCGAGCTGGCCCGTTATGCGGTGAGCGGGCACAGCCGCAGGCAGACGGTCGAGATGCTCGAGTCATACATAAGGCACCTGGGTGATTTGCAGAACATAAGTCCCCGGCAGAGGCAGCAGAATCCTCCCGATAATAAAATAGACGAGCTTCTGAAAAACTACCTGATATTTTCCTGCTACTGCGGCTCTTACTATGCGAGTGAAAACTGGCATAAATATAAAACGGAAGAATCGGCGCTTTTAACAATCATCGCACTTTTGCTTTACAAATCCCGGAACGGAGTTTTTCCTGAAAGTCTAAATGAGCTTGCTGATGCGGGTTTTTTGCTCGAATTGCCTCAGGACCCATACAGCGACGGGCCGCTTGTCTATAAAAAAGATGGTGACAATTTCAAGTTTTACAGCCTTGGGCCGGATTTTACCGACGATGAGGGCCTGATGATACGGGATGATTATACAGGAAAGATACAGTGGTGGGACCATCGGGGCGATACGGTCTTCTGGCCATATCCGAAGGAAACCGCAGCGGAAAGACAGGATCGCATAAAACAAACCGGTTCATATTTTTCTTTTGGCAGTTCTGAAATACCGGCTGATGTGCCGGACATTATCAATGATGTGAATATTTTCCAAAGATGAGGCTGAAAATTATGAATCAAAAGGACAGGAAGGGAAAATGAGGAAGGCAAAGAGGATAAAAAATTACCAGGTGCTTCTGCTTGTCGGCGTGATTATTTTTATTGTTTTAGTTTTGAATATAATTTTGTTTTTTGCAGCCAAACCGAATATTGCAGTCAATTACGTCGCGGAGCGGAACGAGCTGACGAAGCCTGAACATTACGACCCGAACCAGAATGCTTATTTCGATTATGCGAAGGTGTCATCATTTTTGAAAATAATGCCGGAGGGGATGCTGATACACGGCTCATACAAGTGGCCGGAATGGCCCGGAGAGTTCGAAGAAGGCGAGCTTATAATTCTTAAAGACTGGATGGCAGAAAACAATCGGCACCTTGAGGGCCTAAAGGCCGGCTCGGGCAAACCATATTACTGGTTCGAGGCGCCACAGGATAAGCCTCGATGGGAAATCAGAAATAATCTGCCGATTGAGATAAGGGCAGGCATAACAGCCTTGTGCTGGCGTGCGAAATTAAAAGCATTTGAAAACAGAATGGACGAGGCGATCGATGATTTGCTTGCCGGATTTAAAATAAGCTCACAGCTGAACAGGCCGCAGGGAAGGGCGTTCGAGCAGCATTATGCGCGTGGGATGCAGTCGGAGGCAATCAAGACGTTTTTGACGATTTTTAATAACCGGCAGATTGATGCCGAGAGATTATCGGATTTTCATCGGCAGGTTAAAGACCTGATGGCCCGCAATTCGCAGGGTGTGAATATCAATGAGGAGAAAATGTTCGCCGGTGACATTGTCCAGAGAGTTTTTACGGATGACGGCGACGGCGGCGGGCATCTGATTGCAGGGGAGGCAAAAAAGACTGTAAAGAGCATAGAGCCGTCGCAAAGCGGCGCGACCATTTTTCCTTCTGCAGGCGGCAATACGCTGGTGCAGAAATTCGTGGATACGCTCTCTTATATAAAATACGATTACAAAGGCGGCTTTCCGAATTTTTACTGGATGGCGATTAAGGGAACGGACAGGAAAAAGACAACTGATGATTTGGAAAAAATTTACAGTTATTTAGAGGGGGCGCAGCAAATAACGCCATACAGGCTGCACAGCGAAAATATTGATTTGGAACAGCAGGTCGAGAATATGACGGGTGATTACTGGGCAAAGATGCTTGCGATTGCGTGGTACTGGCCGCAGCAGTTCGAGTTTTTTTACCAGAGTAAATGCGAATCGGAGTCCTTTTTAACAATAACGGCCCTTATGATTTATAAGGCGAAGAAAGGAGCGTTCCCCGATAAGCTGCAGGAGCTTATCGATGCCGGATTAATCGAAGAGCTTCCGCAGGACCCGTATAACGATGGGCCTGTTGTCTATAGAAGAGTCGGGGACAATTTCACTCTTTACAGCCTCGGGACGAATTTCAAGGACAACGGCGGACAGATCTTGCGGGACAGGTACAACGGAAGGATCGTGTGGTGGGACAGGCAAAAAAGAGGTGATGCGGTCTTCTGGCCATATCCGAATGAAAGTAAAGAAAGACGGCTGGAAAGAATGGGCAAAATTACTGTCTCTGACCCCAATGAGCTTATAAAAGAATACGGCGACCC
>JBFZBH010000267.1:0-3344 GCA_041308525.1 Phycisphaerae bacterium
ATCTCCTTTCCAAAACAAATTTCACCGAACTTATGCAAAAAATGCTCAGGACCCTTGAGGACACCTACAAATATCCTGTTGATATCGAATTCACTACCAACTTCACCGGTACAGATGAATTCAAAATCAATCTCGTCCAGTGCAGACCCCTCCAGACAAAAGGCTTAAGAGCAAATGTCCAAATCCCAAAAAACATCGAAAAAGACAAAATTCTTTTCGAATCCTGCGGCTATACGATGGGCGGAAGCATACGCCAGCCGATTAACAGAATAATTTATGTCGAGCCGAAGGCATATATCGACCTCAACCTTTCTCAAAAATACGACATCGCCCGCCTCATCGGCAAGCTCAACAGGCAAATCAACAGAGACTCAACATCCGCTCTGCTTATGGGGCCCGGCAGATGGGGGACTACCACCCCAAGCCTCGGCGTCCCTGTAACTTTTTCAGAAATAAACAATATCACCGTCCTCGTCGAAGTCGCCTTCAGCGGCGGCAACCTTATGCCCGAGCTTTCCTTCGGGACACATTTCTTCCGCGACCTCGTCGAAACCGACATCTTCTATGTTGCCCTCTTCCCGCAAAAGGAAAAAGTCATATTCAACGAGGACAGGTTCGAGCGTTTGCCTAACCTGCTTACTTCTCTTTTGCCTGAAAGCAGCCGATACGCAAATGTCGTCAAAGTCTGTGATACCGAAAAAGAACAACTCCAAATAGTCTGCGACATCCTCTCCCAAAAAGTCCTCTGCTTTTTCGTTTAACAGCACAAAATTATGTACCGCCTTTAAACCGCATAATAAAATCAGGAGAGAATCTTTACTTTGGCCTGTGTAAAACTTAACTCTTTGTTAAAATCACTTTAGATGTTTTGTATTGTAACGCCAATTAATTTGATATAAATAATCCTGTTATTTTCAGTAACTCTGTCAGTTTGCTTGAAAACATCCTGCACATATCTTTTTGGCCTGCTCCCCGAAATTTGATCCGGTCTTAGCGAGAGTATAACCGAAGGAGATTATGTTAAATTTAATATTTTTGGAGGTTATTCTCATGTAGAAAAAGTTTAGTGGAACAGAGATTGTCAGCAAATTACTGCAGGAAGATGTCCTGATCGGACAGGGCAAAGCCGTCCCTGTACACCGTTAAATTATAGATAACATGAAGCCTAAGTTGCACCGAAATCTTCATTAAAGTGGATCTACCCAAACTATGGGTGCGAAACAAGTGCGCAATAAAATCGGAATTTAGAGTTTGTAAAGCAGCTTCTCTTTCGCGGTCCAACAAGTCCTGTGAAATAATCAGACCAAGACTCTGCTGTTAGGCGGTGATCCAAAATGATCCGGTTTGAGCACATTTATAGTAGTGAAATTTGACGGCTTTTAAATATTTTTAATTGACACCTTTTTTATGTGCTCTTTCGTTCAAAGAGAACTAAGTCAAGACATTTTTTTTTGTGAAAATTCGGACGTCTTCTGCTCTGGGGAATTATTTTCCACATTCTGAGGTATTTTTTCATTGTCTTAAAATGTTTTTTATATGAATCATTTAGTTTGTCTAAAAGAGTTGGGCGAAATTTGAGCTGAAGTTTCTCAATCGTCCTTAAAAATGCTATGTCCTGAATTTTGTCAAAGTATCGTTTTAATTCGTAATCTCGCTCTTGTTCTGTCCAATTCTTTCTTGTGATTTGCGGGAAATTTAAGGCTGTAACTTTCATTATGGTTTTACAATTCTTCCCGAATGCCGTTAAAAACTTACGCCACATATACAAGTCGGTTGGACAATCTTTTATAGGAGTAGTGACCCATCTTTCTTCCAATTTGTAGTAGCTTTTTCTGGTGTGTGATCCAAAAGTTAATCCAAAATAATTGTGCCCTCGCTGCATTTTTTCCATGATTTCTGGATTTAGTTTAATCCAATGGATACCGCCCAGTAGGGAGTTTTCATCTTTTGCCGCTTCGGGCAGGTTTACATACGCATGAAGCGTGTGAGTAAAACAGAAACTTTGCAAAGCTTCTTCCATCACCTCAACATGATTGGGCAGCCATAAATCATCGTGGCTGCAATAACAGATAATTCGGCCGGTAGTTTGCTGAATTGCAATGTCCCGATAAGGTTCTCCGCATCTTGGCGACTTTGGAAAAGTAAACACTCTGATTCGGGGATCAGTGCGTTCGATGCTTTTAAAAAAAGAGACCATATATGAAGGCGAGCCGTCACAGATAATGCATATCTCGATATCTTTCACTGTTTGCTGCTGGACACTTTTAATGGCCCAGCGGGCAAACCTGGCCTCTCCAAAAGTCGGTATAATTACTGTTGCTCTTGCTTCCATAGGTAATCCTTATATTATATTGGCATAAAGGAAGCTGTCAGGAGATTCGTTCAAACTTTCAACTTCAATCTTGTTTTTGCGCCGCTCAATTATCCTTTGTATATAGTCGCTGAACATTGGCGGCCTGTGTTTAGTGCCGATACAGCGGTAATTGTGACTGTTTATGCCGTTTAATATTTCAATTCTCTGCGGATGCCATAGAAAGTCGTCCTCCATATAGTGATTGAGATTTAATAGTGCAGCATCTTTTTCGTATTTGCACTCAGGGCCGGCATAGTTGACACCGTCTGCACCAACCTGTATTAAGAAATAAGCCCCATGAAGTTTCTCGAAGTATAACGGCTTTTTTGAATATCTATCAACGGGCACCTGAATATTGGAATTTTTCGGTGCTGCTTCTTTCAGCATTTCGATAGCTTCCAAAACACCCGTTTGGTCTGCTTGAATCGGATATCCAGTATCCCAGTTAATACAATACGGGTGAAAGTAAAGCCAATTTATTCCGGCGCTTAACGCCTGCAGTCCAACCGGTGTATATCTATGGTTCAGTTCCCGGCGCGTCAATATTGCGGCCCCAATTTCCAGCTTGCTGCCCTCTCGATCGATGAGATTGCGAAGCACTTCGATTTTCTTAAGACTGTTCTTAAAGGATTCTGAGTCATCTTCCTGCCAGTCATACAGCGAAATACGGATTGAGCTGATGTGCTTCAAAAGTGCGGCTTGTACTTGAGGGAGGCCGATATTGGCCCCGTTTGATATCACAGCAATTTCCTTAAATCCTTTTTGTCTCGCCATAGCCGCTGTTTGCGGAAAATGAGGAACTATCGTCGGTTCGCCTCCGGAGAACACTATACCCGGAGTGTTGGGACCTAATATGCCAAACAACCTGTCCAAAAATTTCTGGATTCAGCCTCCACCCTGTCGAAGAACAGTGAAAAAATGGTTACTGTACTCAATGAATACCCCGAAAAAGTCCGTCAGCAAACCTCGGCATTGGTTGGCGAGATCGGAA
>JBFZBH010000268.1:0-3344 GCA_041308525.1 Phycisphaerae bacterium
TGGCCAAAAGCTCAACGAGGGCAAACGCATCGCCGAAAGCACTCTCACATCGAGAATGGGCCGTATGAGCGCCTATACAGGCAGGTCCTTAAAATGGGAATGGGTTTTGAATGAATCCAAGCTCGACCTGTCGCCGCCGAAATACGAGCTTGGCCCATTGCCAATGCAGCCGGTGCCGATGCCGGGGAAAACGGAACTTGTTTGAACTTCAGAAAGCCCGTTATGAAAAATAGAATGAACCGCCGTCAATTCCTTGCTGCTTCAGCATCCACGGCTGCTGCAATAACACTTGCCTTAACACAAAATTCCTGCATCGAGACGCTGAACAACCGTACCGAAAATTCCGCCAAAAAGCTGAAAAAAGCTGTGATTGTCTCAAAACCATCTGAAAATATTCTAAAAGAAATCAAGGCTGCTGGTTTCGACGGAATCGAAGCAGGCATCGTCAGCCCCGCTGAAGCAACAGAAGCAGGACAAATCGCAAATAAGCTCGGCTTGCAAATACATTCGGTTATTCCGCCATCCTGGGCGAGATTCAACAGCAGCAATCCCGATGAAGTTGAAAATTCCATCAAAGAAATTACAAATGCAATAAACGTTGCTCGAAACTACGGTGCAGATAAAGTCCTTGTTGTTCCCGGCCGCATCAGCGGACAATCTATGCCAAAGCCGGAAGAATTCAAAATCACCTTCGATAAGAAAACAGGACATCTTTTATCTGTCACTGAAAATGATAATGGCCGTTATGATGATTACATTGCCAAACATAATCATGCTTACGGCTCATTCCAGACAGCTATCCGCAGATTAATCCCTATAGCCCGACAGAATCGTCTTGTCCTCGCAGTCGAAAATGTCTGGAACAATCTCTTCATCGACCCTCGCCACCTTGCACACTTCATAGACTCTTTCGACAGCCCTTTTGTCCTCGCATACTTCGATATCGCCAATTACCTAATTTATTCTCCTCCGCAGGAACAAATTAAAATTCTCGGAAAGCGAATAATCACCTGCCATGTAAAGGACTTCAGGCTAAATCCCGATGGGCACAGCGGCAGTTTCGTCAACATTCGCGAGGGAAGCATCGATTGGCCGGCTGTTCGCAAGGCACTCAGTGACATCAACTTTACCGGATGGCTTACAATCGAAGGCAGCGAGGAATTGTCCCTGCAGGAAAGAAGCAGACGCTTAGACCTTATCATCAGCGGAAAATAAAATTATCTTAATGTCGCATTCTATAAATGTTTTTTCGAGCTACTATTAATTAGGTGTGATAGTCGGCGTTTATTGTGATATATTCCCGGCTCAAATCGCAGCCGTAACAAAAATCGCTTTCCCTGCCTGCGCCTAAATCCACCGTAATCGTATGTTCCTTTCGGGCGATAATTTTGCTTGCCCTGGCAGCATCGAATTTCGCAGGCCTGCCGTTTCTAAAGACGGTGATATCTCCTATCCGGCATGATAATCTGCTTTCGTTAATTTTCACGCCGCAGCTTCCGACAGCACAAATAATCCTTCCCCAGTTCGGGTCGTTTCCGTGAACAGCGCATTTGACCAAATCATAATTTGCAACCGCCCGCGCCGCCTTGGATGCATCCAGCTTTGTCGCTGCACGATTAACAACCACCTTAAAACACTTCGTCGCCCCTTCTGCATCAAGTGCCATCTGCCTTGCCAAATCATCGGTGAGCAAAATAAGCTCCCCTGCAAATTTTCTAAACTGCGGCCCCTGTTTCGAAATCGTCTTATTTCCTGCTTCACCCGACGCCAGCAACACAGCTGTGTCATTCGTGCTCTGATGGCCATCGACGGTCAGTTTATTAAGCGAATTATCGATTGCCTTCTTCAAGGCATTCGCCAGAAGGCCTTTTGTTATCGCAGCATCGGTAGTGATAAAACAAAGCGTCGTCGCCATATTCGGCCCAATCATCCCGGCTCCCTTCGTCACCCCTGCAATCGTCACAAGTTTTCCGTCAATCTTAAAACGCCGGACAGCCTGTTTGATTTTCGTATCCGTCGTCATAATCGCGTGTGCAAAATCCAATCCTGCCTGCTGGGAATCAGAAAGTTTCTCTGCTGCCTGTGCGATACCGGATTTTATTTTCTCCATCGGCATAGGATGGCCGATTATTCCTGTCGATGCGACAAGAACTCTGTGAGGGTCGGTACCGATTTTTCCCGCAATGGTTCTGCACATCGTTATTGCATCTTTTATACCTTGTTTTCCTGTGCAGGCATTCGCATTGCCGGAATTTACTACAACGCCGTAAATCTTTGCGCTCTTAATATGCTCTTTGCTGACAGTCACTGCTGCTGAGACAATTTTATTTGTTGTAAAAACGGCTGCTGCATTCGCCACCTTCGAGCAGACAATCACCCCTATATCTTTATTGCCTGATACCTTTACCCCGCAGCTTACCCCCGCCGCCAAAAACCCTTTCGCTGCTGTTATTGTGTTATTTGCCATTTATTCTTCCTTTGAATCTTTAAAGCTATCTGCTTCCAGGCTTTTAACCATTTGATAATATTCCAAAGTGCTGCCATTATCAACTTCAACGCGGCCCTTTGCAATAGTCTGATAGCCAATCGACTCATAGAATTTTTTCGCATTCGCAAGGGAGCGAAGCTCGACACTCTTTAACCCGTTCGCAGCCGCCTGCTTTTCCAGCTCATCCATAATCATTTTGCCAAGCCCGCGCTTCTGAAAAGACGGGTCAACGAACACCCGCAAAATTTTATCTTTTATAATGCTTCCCGTTGCGACAATCTTTCCCTCAATCAGCGCAACAGCCACGAATCCCTCGTGCGCAATCTTCAAAATATTTCCCGGCCAGTGAAACATATCGAAATAATCCATCACCTCCCTGCAGTAGTAGCCGTCATAACAGGTATCTATAGTCTTTTCAATCAGGGCCTTGACCTCTTCGAGGTCCTGCCTCTCGAACTTCCTGATTCTAATCTTTTCTTTCCCCGACATCTTAATTTCCTTTCTAAATATAATATCCTGCTGCAGATAATAAAAAAGCCTTTCAGAACGCAGGGCTCTGAAAGGCCTTTAAATCCTGTTTTTTCTTATGCTCAGAGCATCCCGCGCACCACCATTGCCGAAGTCCTAAAGATAAAGGCAAAGCCCTTTCCTGCCTTCGCCCCTGACAGGTCTGCTTTTCTGAACATAATTTGCATTTTTCCTGAATTCACTTTTCAATTCCTAAAAACACCTTCTTTATGCTTACTATTATACCGCCTCCCCGCGTTAATCCAAGTATTTTTTTATATTCTGAAAAAAACTACGTTTCTTTAAAATTAAACGGTATCCAGGTAATTTAAATCTTACCAAGTCTATG
>JBFZBH010000269.1:0-3329 GCA_041308525.1 Phycisphaerae bacterium
TGAACATTCGGGGGATTTTCAGATATGATAGTATCAGCTTTGTTAAGGCGGTTATTTGACAGGAAAAATTTTCGGATTATTTATGGGCCTATACGACAGGGATTATACACAGGACAGTTACGGGGAGCGCTATCATTATCCACCACAGATGAGATTTGGATTTTCAAGAATAACACCTGCAGTAAGATGGATACTTATCATCAACTGTATTGTTTTTCTTTTTACCGTAATAAGTCCATTTTTTGACAAATTAGCAATTGAATTGTTTTCTGTCTTTCCTAAAACTGTTTTCAAAACAATGCAAATATGGAGATTAATTACATATCAGTTTTTACATGATACTACAACTTTATGGCACATTTTGATCAATATGCTCTGGTTGATTTTCTTTGGCCCATTATTGGAAGGGCTTTGGGGGAGCAGAAAATTCATAGTTTTTTATTTGATATGCGGCGCAGCCGGTGGTTTTTTTTATCCTTTCTTAGTTCTTATGGGCTGGCTTCCAATAGGTACTTTGATAGGAGCCTCCGGCGCAGTTCTTGGCACCCTAGCAGCTTGTGCAATTATTTTTCCATCAATGAGAGTTTATTTTTGGGGCATTTTTCCGATACCAATTATCCTTCTGGCAGCAATTTTTGCTGGTATCAGTATTCTCACGCTTCTGAGGCCTGAAAAGTCTGCTAATGCGGGAGGGGAGGCGGCGCATCTGGCGGGGATGGCAGCTGGGGCGGCGTATGTGCTTTCAGGGCCGGTTCTTTCGAGATTGAAGTTTAGAATCCGTTCGGCCCGGTGGAGAAGAAAAATGGCTTCGAGGGAGAAATTGATGATGGAAGCAGACAGGATTCTGCAGAAAGTTCACGAGTCTGGAATCAACAGCCTGACAAGAAGAGAAAAAAAGATTCTCAAAGAGGCAACAGAATCGGAACAGGTAAAGGACGGCTTTTAAGAGAGGGTTTTTGGCGGCTGGAATTTTGATGCGGTTATAGTCTATTGTTCTTCGCGGCTTCTTCTCTCTTCCGACTGCGCCTCAGTGGTTTTTTCAACAGCCCTTTGGAGCTTTGGGTCAGCAGAAGACGGGATATTACCCTCTGTTACCGCAGCCTGCTCAAGTTTATTGACGGTAGGCGTTTTTTTCTTGCTGCAGCCGGTCAGTAATCCGCAAACAGCCAATATACAAACAGCTAAGAGCAAAATGAAAAGTTTGGATTTCATAATTTCTTAAATTTTCCCTATTGCAAGACAGGCGTTATGACCGCCAAAACCGAGTGAATTGCTTATGGTAATACCGACTTTTCGCTCTTTGGCCTTAAGGGGCACATAATCCATCTTCGGGTCGCATTTTTCGTCAACATTATCAAGATTAATGGTAGGGGGGATAACGGACTTTTCAATTATCTTACAGCATATTATCAGCTCAACCGCACCTGTAGCGCCAAGGGAATGACCTAAGCAGCTTTTGGTGGAACTGACGGACAATTTATAGGCGTGCTGACCGAACACACTTTTTATTGCAATGCTTTCTGCGACATCGTTAAGCTCTGTTCCTGTGCCGTGGGCATTTATGTAATCGACTTTGTCACCTGGTATGCCACCATCAGCCAACGCCAGTTCCATCGCCTTGGCAGCTCCTGCACCATCTTCAAGCGGAGCGGTGATATGGAAACCATCATCGGTAGCGCCGTAGCCGAGGAATTCGGCATAGATTTTGGCGCCTCTTTTTTTCGCATGCTCGTATTCTTCGAGTATTAAGACGCCGGCACCTTCGCTAAGGACAAAGCCATCCCTATCCTTGTCGAACGGTCTGGAAGCAGCCTGAGGATTGTCATTTCGGGTGCTGAGGGATTTTGCTGCACAAAAAGATGCCAGGCCGATGGGCGTAAGTGCGGCTTCTGAGCCGCCGGTTATCATAACATCGCTTCTTCCGGCGAGGATGTTGCAGTATGCCTCACCTATAGCGTGGCTGCCGGACGCACAGGCGCTTGATACGGCGATATTAGGCCCCCTGAGGCCGTAAGTAATGGCAATTGTGCCGCTGGCAGCGTTGCTCATAAGGCGCGGGACGCAGAAAGGCGAAACCCTTCGCGGGCCTTTGTCGAGGAGGCGAAGGTGCTGCTCTTCGATTTCCTTAATACCGCCAATGCCGGTGCCTATAATGACTCCGCATCGGTAGGGATTTTCCTTTGAGAAATCAAGGCCGCTTTCCTTAACGGCCTCTATAGCAGCAACAAGGGCAAGCTGTGTGAATCGGTCCATCCGCTTTGATTCACGAGGGTCAATAGACTTATCGGGGTTGAAGTTTTTTATCTCTCCGCCAAACCTTACAGGGTACTGACTTGTGTCAAAAGACTCAATAACAGAGATGCCGCTTTTACCTTCGCACAAAAGGGAGAAAAGCGAATCCACAGCCTCAGCCAAGGCGGTTACAGTGCCTAAGCCAGTAATAACAACTCGTCGTTTAGTCATCTTCGAACTTTTCAGCTTTTATTCTTGGACTGTAGAACCTTGGCGATGTAATCGATTGCCGCGCCGACAGTCTGAATCTTCTCGGCCTCCTCGTCTGGTATGGTAGTATCGAATTCGTCTTCAAACTCCATAACCAGCTCGACGGTATCCAAAGAGTCGGCATTCAGGTCGTTAATGAATGAAGTTTCACGAGTTACCTCGGATTTATCTACGCCCATTTGCTCACAAATAATGCTGATTACCTTTTCTTCAATTGCTTTAATATCAACGTCTTGCGGACTCACTTTACATCTCTCCTTAGTTAAATTAGGAATCCATTACATTAGTTAATAACCACTTAAGATATAAAGATATCGTATCAGGGGGGTATAATACCCGCAAAGGCTGCAAAATACAATTCTTTTTTTTAATTTTTTCTGAAAACTTTTTTAGAGCCAAAAAAGGCTACATAGCCATGCCGCCATCGACACACAGGACCTGACCAGTTATATAACCGCCATCCTCACCGGCAAGGAAGGCGACGGCTTTTGCAATATCTTCAACAGAGCCGAACCTGCGGAGGGGGATTAATTTTAAGGCTGCTTCTTTTACCATATCAGGCAGCTTATTTGTCATTTCCGTGACAATAAAGCCCGGGGCGATACAATTTGCGGTAATATTTTTGCTGGCAAGCTCTCTTGCGACGGTTTTAGTCAAACCGATAAGACCTGCCTTGCTGGCGGCATAGTTGGCCTGGCCGGGATTGCCGATAACACCTGAAACGGAACTGAGGCTTATGATTCGCCCGAATTTATTTCTCAGCATTGACTTGGCTGCAGTTCTTGTGGCGACAAAGGCCGCCCGCAGGTTTACAGCAATGACCTTGT
>JBFZBH010000270.1:0-3326 GCA_041308525.1 Phycisphaerae bacterium
TTCCTTGTTAATTCTTGCTGTATGCCTGGGATATTCTTATGAAAAAAGCGGCTCGCTTTTCAGGCCGATATTTATTCACGCACTATTCAACGGAGTCAGCGTACTGGCAACTCTTCTCGCTGCAAACAGCGCCTGATGCGGATTCAAATAAAAACTTATGACTTTCGGAAGACTGCAACGACGTTTTCGACATCAACGACAAACAGCCGGTTATCTCCCTCAAAATCTACAGGAATAGCGCCCTTGGGATTGAAAAGCACCTTATCATAGCGGGCGAGAGGTATTTCAGGATTATTAGCAATTTCGGCTGAAACAGCGACTATGCGGCCTGTTATAGTGGGAATTTCTATGTTGTCTGGCAGCTGTATTCCGCCCTTGGTCTGCTTTTTGTCCTCATCCTTGCGGATAAGAACACGCTTGCCAATCGGCTCAACTGTCTCAAACGCTTCGATCTTGCGCCGCTCTGTATTTGCCATTATTCATTCCTCGAACTTTTTACAAAGACATCAATAAATCTGCTCAAATATTATATCATAATTTGTCAGATTTTGTTCTGTCTTTGCGGCGATTTTGCAGCAGTTTTTTTCCTGCCGAGAATTTCGTCGGCCTGCTCGGCTGACTGCGGCGGCCAGGTCCCCTCGGCCTGCATTTTTTTCAGTTTCTCGAGCTGCTTTACACTGACGATCGTCCGGCATCTCGGGTAATTATTGCAGCCCATAAAAGGACCTTTTCGGCTCTGGCGGATGACAAGCTGGCCGTCTTTGCATTTGTAGCATTTAAGACCCGTAGGTTCCGGCGGCTTTTTTTCCGGCATGACATTCCCATCCTTGTCGAGATTGAGAATCGTCTTGCAGTTCGGATAGTCCGAGCAGCCTAAAAATTTCCCGAACCTTCCGAGTCTTTCCACCATTGCTTTTCCGCATTTCGGACATTTGTGCTCCGTTACTTTTTGTTCGACCATTTTTCCTTCCTCATCACAGGGACTGGCAAAACGGCATTGCGGATATCCTGAACAGCTCAGGAACCGCCCGTTTTTGCCGAACCTGTAAACCAATGGCTTATTGCATTTTGGACAGACATATTCGCTCGGCGTTGTTTCCGCCTTTGCGTGTTTCATTTCCGACTGTGCCGTCTCGAGGTTTTCCTTGAACGGACCGTAAAATTCCCGCAGGACATCAAGCCAGTCGATGTGCTGCTCTTCGATTTTATCGAGCTGCTCTTCCATGTGGCGGGTAAAAGCGATGTCCATTATTTTCGGGAAATACTGATTTAACTTATCGGTGACAAGTTCGCCCAGCTGGGTGGCATAGAACTGCCGCTTTCGCTGCTCGACATAGCCGCGGTCCTGTATCGTGCTTATAATTGATGCGTAAGTGCTCGGTCTTCCAATACCTTCCCGCTCGAGTGCCTTGACAAGCGAAGCCTCGTTATATCGCGCGGGCGGTTTTGTAAAATGCTGCTCGGCCTTTATATCCGCCGCAGCAACCTTCTGCTCTACCTGAACTTGCGGAAGCTGCTGGTCAGATGAGCTTACCGGCCATACTTTTGTAAATCCGTCGAACACCAATGTCCTTCCGGTCGCACGATACAGGCAGTCTCCGAGCCTTGTTTTGCCTGTGATATCGAGAGTTGTTACGTCCCATTGGGCCGCCGACATCTGGCTGGCTACAAACCTGCACCATATCAAATTATAAAGTTTATACTGCTCATCGCTGAGGTGCTGCCTTAACTCATCGGGCGCCAAATCCACGTCAGTCGGCCTGATCGCCTCGTGCGCCTGCTGAGCGCCTTTCTTGGAAGCGTAATAATTTGCCTTCTCAGGCAAATAGCGGTCGCCTATCTGTCTTTTGATATAGTTGCGCACCTCGCCGATTGCCTCCGGCGAAATATGCGTGCTGTCGGTTCGCATATAAGTAATCAGGCCCAGAGAACCCATCGAGCCTACCTCGATGCCTTCATAAAGCTGCTGTGCAACGCGCATTGTCCTGTCGGCTGAAAAATAAAGTCTGTTCGCTGCTGCCTGCTGAAGAGTAGAAGTTATAAAAGGAGCAGATGCTCTCGACAGGACCTCTTTTTTCTCGATATTTGTTATCTTATATTCGGCATCTTTTACGGCGTCGAAAATTTTCTGGGCACTGTCTTTATCAGGTGCATGAAATTTTTCGCCGCCGATTTTGAGCAGTTCCGCCCTAAAAGCGCTGTGCTCGAAAAGCCATTTATTTTGCTTCTCGACAGTCGGTCCCTTATCTTCGCTGTCCAAAGTTGCAAGAAAATCAGCCCATTGTTTTGAAATATCGCTTTGAAGGTCGGTAGTAAAGACAGCAGGTATCAGCCAGTATTCGACCGGCACAAATGCACGGATTTCCCGTTCCTTCTCGACAATCATTTTGACAGCGACTGACTGCACTCTGCCTGCAGACAAACCCTTTGCTACCTTTTTCCACAATAAAGGTGAAATCTGGTAGCCTACAATCCTGTCGAGGATTCGTCGCGCCTGCTGGGCAAGGACCTTGTCATTGTCAATCTTTCCCGGTTCGGAAAATGCCTTCTTTATCGCCGATTCTGTTATGGCGTTAAATATCACACGAAATGTTCGCTCTTCAGGAATTCCGAGTATCTGCGCCAGATGCCAGGCTATCGCCTCTCCTTCCCTGTCAAGGTCTGTTGCCAGAAAAAGCTTATCACATTTTTTCGCAGCAGCCTTAAGGTTCGTCACCGTTCGCCTTTTTCCCGGCATTATGTCGTAGGTCGGTGCAAAATCTTTTTCTATATCAACATTCAGTCCCTTCGACGGCAAATCACGCACGTGCCCCATCGATGCCTGAACTTCGTAGCCCGAACCCAGATACTTGTTAATCGTCTTTGCCTTCGCCGGCGATTCGACAATTACCAAAGATTTTCCATCTGTCTGTGTTTTTTTCATAATCTATTTAAAATTCTGTCCCGCTTTTTTTCGCGGTCTTCTTTTTAATCGTCATTTGGCGAAATAAAATTCAGAAAAACAGTCAAATAACCGTTAATGGTGTGATTGTCAAGTAAAAACGCACTTTATATTCGTTCCCCCGACAGTAGTTTCTCAAACAAAGGTTTAAACTTTCCAACAGCTCGCCCGCGATGAGAAATTAAATTTTTCTGCTCCGAATCAAGTTGCGCAACAGTCTTATCGAGCTGCGGCACAAAAAAAATCGGGTCGTATCCGAACCCATTTTCACCGATTGGTTTATCGATTATCAAGCCTTCGAGTGCCCCTTGAGTCTCAATTAACACCTTTTCAGGGCTTGCTAGGCACAAATGGCACACAAACCTGGCTGTTCTTTTCTCTTTTG
>JBFZBH010000271.1:0-3280 GCA_041308525.1 Phycisphaerae bacterium
ATTCAAAAAAACAGACAGCCTTCGAAACGCAGAACAACTTCTTATAAAAGATGCCCAATATCTGGCAAAGTCACGACCGACAGCAGTCAACTTGTTCTGGGCACTCGAAAGAATTCAGAACAAAGTAAAAAATTTTGTTTCCAGTAAATCAAATGCATCAACAGAACAGTTAAGGGAAGCCATCCTCTCAGAGGCAAAAGCAATTTATAAAGAAGATGTAGAGATGTGCAGGCGAATCGGCAAATACGGCCAAAAATTTGTAAAGAATGGCGCGGCTATATTGACCCACTGCAATGCCGGCGCCCTTGCAACAGCAGGACAGGGAACGGCATTATCGATTCTTTTCGAGGCGCATAAGAGCGGCAAAAAATTCACTGTTTATGCTGATGAGACAAGGCCGTTATTGCAAGGCTCAAGATTGACAGCATGGGAACTGAAAAAGGCCGGCATCAGGACAATAGTTATCTGTGACAATATGGCAGGAAGCCTGATGAAACAGAAAAAAATAAATGCTGTGATAACAGGGGCAGATAGAATTGCAGCCAATGGCGATTCAGCAAATAAAATTGGAACATACAGTATCGCTGTTCTGGCAGATACGCACAAGATACCTTTTTATATTGCGGCGCCGTCGAGCACATTCGATCTGCGGCTAAAAAGCGGAAGCAAGATACCGGTCGAACAAAGATCGGCTGAGGAAGTTTCGATTTGCGGCGGGAAAAAAGTTACACCGGATGGTGTTGAGATTTACAATCCTGCTTTCGATGTCACTGATGCAAAGTATATAACCGCTATCATTACCGACAAAGGGATTATAGTAAAACCATCCTTAAAAAAAATCAGGAAATTTTTAAAGAAGACCCTTTAAGGTCAATCTACTGCGACCACTTCTTTTACTTCAGGAATTCTCTGCTTCAAGAGACGTTCCACACCCATCTTCAGTGTCATTCTTGCGCCGGGACAGCCGCTGCAGGCGCCTTGAAGCCTGACTTTAACGACTTTATCGCTGCCGGCACTTACAAACTCTATATCGCCGCCATGGCTTTGAAGGTTCGGCCTGACCGCCTCGATTAGCTCCTTTACCTTCTGCTCGAAGGTTTGCTCTTTTTCATTATGGCCGCAACCGCATTGCTCACACATAATATTCTCCTTTTGGGAAACTCATAGTTACATTTAAGGTCCTAACGATAATCAGCAACCTTTTATCAATAAATGAATTATACCATTTCTTTATAAAGTCAGAAAGGTAAAAATCAGTCTTCTATCAATTTACAGCCCAAACGGCTTGATAGTTCGCATCAACAATTTTATATTTCTAATACCGCATTTTCGAAAAAATAATGGGGATTTTTGGATTGGTTTTTTGCTGGTTTTGTGTAAAATCTGATTTCAGTTTATCGAACAGGCAAATTAATGCATTTTTAGGAAGGCCGAAAATGAAAAAAAATATATCAATTACAATCATCGGACTGTTCATCTTTCAATCAATTTCTGCTATACGGGCAGAACCTGTTAAGTACAGCGGCGAGCCTGCGGAGCTGACAGTGTATCATGTAAGCGACAAGACAATCGGATTTAAGATTTCGCCTCTTGATTCGAATGGTCAGCCCCAGCCGCTGCCTCCCTCGACAATGCTTATTGATTTTGAGCGAAAGATTTTACTCCAAAAAAAGGAACTCACCGCATCAGAAAAAATAACAGCCGGCAGTCTAAACATAACCATCAACCCGGCGCCTTTGAAGATTACTGTAAGCCGCGGTCAGAAAACCATTCAAGAACTTGTTTGGACAGAACCCAATGTTATGAGCTTTCAAACTAATGCGCCTGTTCTCGGTCTTGGCGAGGGAGAAAAGCAGTTTGACCGCCGGGGCATTTTACATCCGATGGATTTCAGATGGAACTCAGGTGTTTACGGCTCAACAGTTTCTTCACCTTTGGCAATCGGCACAGAAGGCTGGGCGATTTTTGTTCACACACCGCAAGTGGGGTTTGACCTGCGGGGCAAGGCAGGCAATTTCTTTGTGCAGTCAAACAGACCCGGTAACAGCCTTGAATTTTTCGTAATCGCCTGGCAGCAGCCCGCGGACGTACTCTCCGAATACAATCGTCTTACAGGAACTCCCGTCGTTCCGCCAAAGTGGACAATGGGCTATATGCAGTCTCACCGGACACTGGCAGGACCTAATGAAGTGATGGATGTGGCGAAGACTTTCAGGGAAAAGAAACTCCCGTGCGATGCTTTGATTTATCTTGGGACCGGATATTGTCCGAACGGCTGGAACACAGGTCATAACTCCCTTGAATTTAATCCGAAGGCATTCGACAAACCTGCTGAGATGATAAGCGAGCTTATACAACAGCATTTTAAGGTTATCCTCCACAAAAATCAGCCGCCGAGGAATCTTTTCGGTCTTTCAGTTAAAGAATCGTTCGATGAAAGCAAGCAAACAAGAAATTACGTGCACATAAGCAATTACTGGAAAAGACACATCGAAACATTTTCACTCGGTGTTGCCGGCTGGTGGCCCGATGACGGAGACGAGCTGCCGCAGGAATCGAAACTTGCAAGACACAGGGTTTATTACGAAGGGCCGCTGAGCACCAGGCCGAATGTGCGCCCGTGGAATCTGCAAAGGACAGGCGTCGCCGGTGTTCAGCGATACGGCGGCTGGATTTGGTCGGGCGATATTGACGGCAGATGGGAAACTCTCAAGCAGCAGGTCTCAATCGGGCAAAATTACTCACTGAGCCTTTCGCCATTCTGGGGCACAGACACAGGCGGATTTTATCCCACACGTGAATTGACCGGCGAGCTTTATGTGAGATGGTTTCAGTTCTCGACATTTTGTCCATCCTTCCGCTCACACGGCAGAACCTGGCATCTGCGTCTGCCGTGGGGCTGGAACACGGGGACACTCGGAGTTATAGAAGATAAGCGCATACCCGATGTCAACGAGACTCGCAATCCTTTGGTTGAGCCGATTTGCAAAAAGTATCTTGAACTTCGATACAGCCTCTTGACTTACAATTATGGTCTTTGCCGCGAGGCTCGTGATGCAGGTCTTGGCTTGATTCGGGCATTGTGGCTTTATTATCCAAATGACCCCGCTGCAGTAGTCAGAGGCGATGAATACCTTTGGGGGAGGGATATTCTCGTTGCGCCGGTAATTGAAAAGGGAGCAACTGAACGAAAGTTATACCTGCCTTCGGGGATTTGGTATGACTTCTGGACAAAAGAAAAATTGACAGGCGGCAAAGAGATTACCAAGATCGGAAGAGC
>JBFZBH010000272.1:0-3313 GCA_041308525.1 Phycisphaerae bacterium
ATACAGCAGAGGAGCTTGAGAAGCGTTTGCGCACCATCGAGAGGATATTCGAACAGTACGAGGAGGCAAAGAGAACGCTATCGAGCGCGAACTTGCGGCTGGTGGTTTCGATTGCAAAAAGATACCGCAACAGGGGGCTTAGTTTTCTCGATATCATTCAGGAGGGCAACACAGGCCTGATGAGGGCGGTGGATAAATACGAATACCGCAGGGGCTATAAGTTCAGCACTTACGCGACGTGGTGGATTCGTCAGGCGATTACACGTGCGATTGCTGACCACGCAAGGACAATACGAATCCCTGTCCATATGATAGAGACGATGAGCCGGCTGAGAAGTGCAAGCAAGAATCTTATGCAGGCCCTCGGCAGAGAACCGACGGTCGAAGAGATTGCTGAAGAGACCGGTATGAGCCTCGAAGAGACAAGGCGCGTGCTGAAGATTTCCAAGCACCCGATAAGCCTCGACAGACCCATCGGCGACGGCGACGACAGCTACCTCGGTGACTTCATCGAAGATGATAAGGTTGATTCACCAATTGTGTCGGCATCGCAGGAGATGCTCAAGGACAAGATCGAAGGGATATTGAATACCCTCACATACAGGGAGCGGGAAATTATTCGGCTGCGATATGGTATCGGCGATGGATATACCTATACCCTCGAAGAGGTCGGCAGGATTTTTAAGGTCACACGCGAGCGCGTCCGCCAGGTCGAGGCAAAGGCTATTCGCAAGATGCAGCACCCGGTGCGAAGCAAAAAGCTCGAAGGCTTCCTCGACCATAAAGCCGTGTAATTATCAGAGCCGGTTGATTGAGTTTAGCCATTAACGGTTCACTTTTATTGCTATTTGCGAATGGAATCTGCCAGACTTGTTGAGGTTTTGTATTTCATTTCATAATTATCATGATTCGGGTTTGGATAGGAACGAGCCCATTTTGTGGCCGCGCTTGACAACGAAGAGGCGTTTTAGCGGTTCTGAGTTGATATGCGAGGCGACAATCCGGCCGATAAAAATAATGTGGTCACCTGTAAGTTTTTCAGAAAAAAGTTCGCATTCGAAATTGGCGACAGCATCGTCGAGAAGAAGCGAATCGATTTTCACGGCACGGCTGGTTGCACATTTTTTGAATTCGGCAAATTTATCGACCTCAAAGCCGCTTTTTGTGCCGAAAAATTTTGCTGCTTTGGCCATCTGCGATGAAGGATAAGAAATCGTAAAGCACTTTGCGCTTCTGATTGCCTTTACCGTATAATGCTTTTTAAAGACTGCAATTGCCATAAGTGCTGGTTCGATTGAGGCGAGCATTGTCCAGCCGATGGTTACAGGATTGTATTTGCCTTTGCGGTCTTTGGCTGTCACGATGACGACCTGCTCGGGGTATCGCTTCCTTATCGCGGTTAAAAAATCTGTCTTTTTTTGCATTGCTACTCTCCTTTTTTTAATTTATATTTGACTGTGAAAAAAGTTCTCTTGTCAAACGTTTCTGAAATAAATATTACCTAAATTATACAGCATAATTTGATTTTAACAAGGAGCAGAAAATGGAAACAATAGGTTTTATCGGCGGCGGAAATATGGCTGAGGCGCTTATCAACGGCATAATCAATTCCAAAATTTATGCGCCGCCAAATATCCTCGTCAGCGACATAAAGGCCGAAAGGCTCGAATATCTTGCAAACCATTATCACGTGCAAACAATCGATTCCAATAAGAAGCTGGCTGCGAAAGCTGATACAATAATCCTCAGCGTCGAACCTCAGCAGCTTTACGGCGTGCTCGAAGATATCAAAGGCTCGTTTCGTTCTGATGCACTTTTTATTTCCATCGCTGCTGGAAAAAGGATAGAAAAAATCGCTTCATATCTCGGTGATGTGATGCTGATTCGCGTAATGCCGAACACACCCGCACTGATAGGGCAGGGGGCCTGTGGAATTTACGCACCTGCTAATGCGAAAACCAAACTCGACAAGGCACTGTCGATTTTCTCATCGGTCGGAAAGACTTTTGTTCTCGAACGGGAAGATTTAATTGATTCGGTCACGGCTTGCAGCGGAAGCGGGCCTGCATACTTTTTCCTTTTGATGGAAAATATGATTCAAACGGCTGTCGAGCTTGGTTTTGCAGAGAATACTGCAAACGAGCTTGTGATTCAGACTGCTAAAGGTGCAGCACTTCTCGCGGAACAATCCAGAGCGAAAGGCTTGTCGGTTTCAGACCTTAGGAAAAAAATTGTCTCCCGGGGCGGCACCACCGAAGCAGCGCTTAACACATTTGCTGCCGGAGGATTCGGACAGCTTGTAGCCAGTGCCCTAAAAAGAGCCTATGCACGAGCCAAAGAGCTTTCTGCCTGATGGCCGCCTGCGGTTTATCCGATTGTGATTGCTTCGACGGGGCATTCATCCGCAGCCTGCTGGACTGCATCCTCTAATTCCGCCGGGACCTCATCGACGATGACTTCGGCCATATCAGGCCCCATACGGAAAACCTCCGGGCAGGTATCCACACATAAACCGCAAGCCGTGCAATTATCTTCAATTCTAACCGTCATAATACAGCGTCCTTTATGATAGTTCGATTTTTTTCGTTATATTTGCACACACTTTTTTACCGTTCGCCGTTTGGAATACTATCGGGTCAATTCTCGGTTGTCAATCCGAAATTTTTGTGGAATTATTTTAATCCCCTGTTATACTGCGGGGTGCGTTTATTGCTTAGTTTTTTACTTGAGAACTTGATTTTTGCGGCCGGGTCCCATGCAGGCAGGGCCCGTGAATTTGGTCAGGCGGGGAACCGAGCAGCCATAGCGGATGCCCGGTCGTGCCGTGGCAAACCCGGCCACTTTTTAATTTATTATTTATTATTTAATATTTATTATTTGCTTTGAGAAGCTATGGATCGTTATGAATTGATGAAGCGGGTAAAGGAATTTGCACATCGGTGTGTAAAATTAGCGATGGCTTTGCCGAAAAATGCGATTGGAAGACACATTGAAGGTCAATTGATTAGATGTTCGACATCTTCGGCATCAAATTACAGGGCCGCCTGTATTGCACAATCGAGAGCAGGTTTCACCGCCAAGTTAAGTATAGTAATCGAAGAAACTGATGAGGCTTGTTTTTGGCTTGAATTCATTATAGACGAGCTCCTGCTTAAAAAGAGACTGGTCGAACCGCTGCTGAATGAAGGAAGAGAATTAACGGCGATTTTTGTTTCGTCGCGAAAAACAATCAGAAATAATAAATCGAAAATAGTAAATTGAAAATGTATATCGTGCTTGCGAGAAAATATCGTTCACAGACATTCGACGATGT
>JBFZBH010000273.1:0-3309 GCA_041308525.1 Phycisphaerae bacterium
GGCGGTGGACGGCTACGACTCCGATCTGACGCGCATGGTCGTTTTCGGCGAGCCGTCTGGTCAAATGGCGGATGTTCACGAGATTGTACTGCGCGCCAACGAGACTGGCCGCGCGGCGGTAGCCCCCGGCGTCGAAGCGCAGGCCGTCGACGCAGCGACGCGCGCGGTCATCACGGCTGCCGGGTATGGCGCGAAGTTTACGCATCGCACGGGGCACGGCCTGGGATTGGAAGCTCACGAACCGCCGTACATCGTCGCGGGTAACGCGCAGGCGCTCGCGCCAGGAATGACGTTCACGGTTGAGCCGGGTATTTATCTTCCCGGACAAATGGGAGTGCGAATCGAAGATAATGTCCTGATAACCAGGAACGGCTGCAAGGTCCTGACAACAGTTGTCCCGAAAGATTACAAATCAATCTGCCTCGGCGACATCACGAAAAAAAGATAAAAAAGCAATTGCTATAGATTTCATAAGTTGTTACAGATACAATGGTTATATAGGCATAAATCAAAATTATTAAGATTTTCATTTTTTTACTTGAAATATTATCGCAAATTTGCGATAATATACAAAGAGGACATGGATGCCCGGAACAGAAATAAGGATATATAAGGAAACCGACGGAACTGTGCCGCTTCTTGAGTGGCTGGACAATCTGGACGAAAAGGTCCAGGACAAATGCATAGCTAAAATTGAGAGACTTGCAGAGTTTGGGTACGAACTTCGAAGACCTGATTGTGATATTCTTCACAGCGGAATTTATGAGTTGAGAGCAAGACATTTGAATGTAAATTATAGAATTTTATACAGTTTTTGCGGAAGAAACATAGTTTTGCTCTCACACGGCTGCACAAAAGAGGCCGAAGTTCCGGAAAGAGAAATTGAGAAGGCCAAAGAGAATCTAAGAAGGTTTATAAAGAATCCAATGGCGCATACGTATTTTGGGGAACTTTAATTATGGCAAGGCACAAAAAAACAAGAGATGCTGTGAAAATACTTCACGGCAGATACATCAGGAACAAGTCTCGTCGTCTTAAATCCCTGCAACGAGAGCGTCAAAAAGCGCATATCGCAGCCCAGATATACCAGCTGCGAAACAAGGAAGGATTAAGTCAAAGGCAGCTTGCCGATTTGATAGGCACAACTCAATCGGTCATAAGCCGCCTTGAGGATGCCGATTACTCAGGCCACAGCATACAAACGCTAAGGCGGATAGCAGACGTCCTGCATTGCGAGCTTCAGGTCAGTCTGGTTCCATATAAACGCCGCCGTTACGCCCATACCGGATAACACAATTATAAAAAAATATATAAGTGACAAAAAACCTGTTGACAAAGGGGAATTGTTTTTATATATACCAAAGTATATAAAAAAACAATGGAGGACTGTAATTAGTGAAAAATATAAAAGGCCGGAATCTTATATTATTTCTATTCATCTGCTTTCTTATTTTTAAATCTGCGAATTTATCTGCAAGTGTCCCCGGAGATTTCGACGGGGATTGCGTTACCGGCTTTAAGGATTTTGCCATCCTCGCTTTGGGCTGGCTAACAGAAAGCGGCCAACCTTTCTTTAATTCGAAATGCGACATCTCTAATCCTTCTGATGGGATGATTGATGATAAAGACCTTGCTGTATTTGGCGGATTCTGGCTGAACAACTGTCTTTCCGATATGGTCTTAATTCCTGCAGGCACCTTCCAGATGGGCGACAATTTCTCTGAAGGTTTCGAAGATGAATTGCCTGTTCATACGGCAACACTGGATTCGTTCTATATGAGCAGGTGTGAAATCACTAACAGCCAATTCTGTCAATTTTTAAACTCTGCTCTTGATATCTCTATCTATGTCAGTAACGGCATTGTTTACGGCTCCGTAAATAACCAGCCGTACTGCGATTTGCGCGGCTTTAATGGCGAGAGCCAGATTGATTTTTCGGGCGGCGATTTCAGTGTGTTAACAAAAGGAGGCAGAGATATGTCCAGCGATCCTGTCGTGCTGGTGAGCTGGTTCGGTGCAGCAGCGTATTGCAACTGGCGAAGTAATCAGGAAGGAAGAGAAGTTTGCTACGACATTAATGACCCGAACTGGACCTGCGATTTTTCCAAAAAAGGATTTCGACTTCCTACCGAGGCTGAATGGGAGTATGCAGCACGAGGGAATTTGTCCGGCAAACGTTTTCCGTGGGGAGATACTATCAGCCATAATCAGGCAAATTATTACAGCTGGTGGAATGAAGGCCAGCCGTTTTTCCCGTATGATATAAGTTTAACGGAAGGTCACCACCCGGACTGGAACGATGGATTGTCTCCATTTACTTCTCCCTCAGGCAGTTTCCATGCCAACGGTTTCGGACTTTACGATATGGCAGGAAACGTCTGGGAGTGGTGCAATGACTGGTACGATAGCACCTATTATGCAAGCAGTCCTTTGAATAATCCTAAAGGGCCATCGAGTGGCACATATCGAACTGTTCGCGGCGGCGGCTGGAACGAAGGCGGCGGTTTCGCATTTTTCTGCCGGAATGCCTACAGAACCAGCGGCGCCACACCAGACTCCAAAGGAGCAAACCACGGCTTCCGAATCGTCCTTCGCCAGGATTAGTTTTTGATTATGAATAGCATCGAAAACCTGTATTTAAGGCGCTGCTTTTTCCTATGGGCTTATCTATCTAACATCTTATTATATAAGCAGTTATAATCAGAAAAAACGATATTTCTTGACTTATGGTATGATTTTCGGTTATAATAATTTCATCAAAAGCAGGGTGCGAAGAAGTAGAAGGGTATGTTGAAATGAGAAAAATTTACTTTCAATTTTATCTTCCATTCGTTTATACGCAGGCGAAAAGACGCATTCTGTTTCTTGCTGTTCTTTCCTATATAGCCCTTTGCTAAACCTGCCGGCTTTCAATTCATCTCGACAGCGGCAATTTACTTTTGTCTTTTTGTGCATTTATCAATTCCCTTAAACATTTGACATAAGCGCTTCCTAAATTTAAGCTTATAGGAGCATTTTTGCTCTATTTAAGGAACTCTATATGATTATAGTTACCGGAGGCGCCGGGTTTATCGGTTCAGCAATTGTTGCGGCTCTAAACAATAGGGGCATAAACGATATCATCGTCGTTGACCAGCTCGCAAGCGACCAGCGGTGGAAAAACCTTCGCAACCTTTCCTTCGCAGACTACATCGAGAAAGATGATTTTCTCCAGGTCGTTATGGATAAGCAGATCAAGACTCCCGTCAAGGCTATCTTTCATATGGGTGCCTGCAGTGACACTACCGAGACTAACGCAAGCTACCTTAT
>JBFZBH010000274.1:0-3305 GCA_041308525.1 Phycisphaerae bacterium
GGTAAAGGAAAAATCGAATTTTCAAGCAGGATGCGAATTGAAGAAGAAAAAAATAAATTTTAAGGACATACAGCTTCTTGTTCTGGATGTGGACGGGGTTTTGACGGACGGCTCTTTAGTCATCAATGCCGACGGCAGCGAAAGCAAGACGTTCAATGCCCTCGATGGACACGGCATCAAAATGTGGCGAAGGGCCGGGCTAAAGGTGGCATTTTTAAGCGGCAGAAAGTCTGAGCCAACAGCCCATCGCGCTAAGCAAATTGGGGCTGATTTCTGCCTCGAAGAATGCCACGATAAGCTTGAAGCATTTGAGAATTTAATCAGGCAGGCAGGCCTTTCTGCAGAACAGACGGCTTTCATTGGAGACGATTTACCGGATTTGCCTGTTATACGGTGTGCTGGCTTTTCGGCAGCGGTTGCAAACGCCGTTGAACAGGCAAGGAAGAGCGCTGATTATGTCACTAAAAAAAGCGGAGGCAGCGGTGCTGTTAGAGAAGTCATAGAATATATTCTGAAGAAAAACGGCAAATGGCAGGAGCTGTTAAAAAGGTATCTTCCTGAAGAATAAGACGGGTTTTTTATGAGTGTTAAATCAAGAAAAATTTATATCTGGCTTTTTTCGCTGATTGTGGTGGTTTTGGTATATTTGCTTATAAGTTTTTTAGGAGGCCGCGAGCCTATTAAGATAGATACGACGGTCCCGGAAGGCATTGACAGCAACACAGGCCGTTTCGGCAGCGAGGTAGGTAAAATCGGCGAGGTGGGAGTCCTTGATATAAATAACCCCGTATATCGCCATGCAAACGCCGCCGGTCAGATTGACAGGGAATTCGGGTTCAAAAAACTTGTTCGTACTTCGGGTGATTTGTGGGATGTTGATAAGCCTTTCATAAATTTTTTCAGGAGCAGCTTCGATTCTTTCATCATCGCAGATAAAGGGTCGCTGCAGATGGAAAATGTTGCCGGTCAGCCGGTTGTTAAAGATGCATCACTTTCGGGCAATGTGGTTGTTCACATTGTTCCAAAGACCAAAAGCAGCATCGGTGAATCTTTTATTTATCTCGATGATATTTCCTTCGAAAGCGATACCTCTGTTGCATCAACAGCCGGAGCTATCCGGTTTGAATCAGAAGATATTCAGATGACGGGAAAAGGCCTGGAGTTTGTTTACGATAAGACAGGCGAGCGGCTGGAATTTTTAAGAATACCTTCTCTTGACAATATAAAATTAAAAGTCAAATCGTCAGTATCTGTTTTTCCAGGTACCGGGGCAAAAGGTTCTGAATCATCTGCTGTTTCGAAGGCACAGACGGTTTCTGCCGTGAATACTGCAAGCCGCACTGAACAGGCAGCAAAAGCGATTGCGGAGCCAAATGGGCCTGCTGGGCAGGCGGCTGAAAAGCTTTACAGGTGGACGTTCAATAAGAATGTTGTGATAGAAGACCCCCGACAGCTTATTTTCACCGACAGGCTCGTTATTAATGATATTTCCCTGAGCGGGGGCCGTGCCGGAGGAATTGACAAAACCGATTCAAACAATATTTCCTCCGAAGAAAGACTTAATGTTCAATCTGTAAGTAAGGAAACCGCATCTGCTGCTGGAGCACAAGAAGGTCAAACTCAACCTGAAACTGTAGAGATTCTTGTCAAATGTGACGGCGGGATTCTTGTGACGCCGGTGGATTCAAACAGGCCTCTCGACGAAATTGCAATTGATGAGACAGTAACGGGCGGCAGGGGGTTAAAAAAGTTCGGTGACCCGAACGGCAGGGGCACATTCGAATCCCGCAGAATAGATTATTCACTTGCCTCTAACACGGCTGTTTTCGAGGGCGATTGTTCCGGCGCTATGTTAGAACCGAATAAACTGATGTTAAGAAAATATACCATTTCAGCACCGCGTATCGAAGCGAGAATGCGCAGCAAAGACAGCAATTCTGCGGGTGCATCAAATGGTCTGGAGCATATTCGCGCCGATGGAGGGACAGTTCAGCTTGCAGTCGAGACAATCGAAGAGGCGCAGTCGCTCGGTTTTACAAAAATCACGAGCATTGGTGTTGACTACGATGTTGCAGGCCAGATTTTTTCAGCGACCGGCCCGGGAATGATTGCAGTCAATAACTCGAAGGTTTCGAAATCGGAACTCGAGAAGACCAAAGACAAGGCTGCTGAGCAGGCAGACAGATTCAGTCTTAAAAAACCCTGCTGGGCTATTGTCGAAAATTTCGATGCCTTGCGGTATGATATGAAGTTAAATCAATTTTCAATCGATTCAGCCGCGAAGAAAATTAATATTGGTTATATGCCAGTTGTCGATGGCAAAGAAGGACCTGTTGTCAGAACCAGTGCAAGCCATATCGATGTCAAACTGATTAAAACAGCAGCAGGGCAGACAGAGCTTTTGGCTCTGAAGGCCTCAGGCGGAATAAGCTATGAAGAAGAGGCAGAGAAGACAAAAACAGGAACCAAAAGAGGAGTACAGTTTGTCGGAAGCGACCTTATTTACAGCCGTGGTGAACAAGACAATAAACCGGTCATCAAAGCCTGGGGCAATGAGTCGTGGCCGTGTTTCTTGAACGGTGTGCTTGTCGATGGAATTGAATATAACCTTACCGATGGTACCCTTAAGGAAACGAAAATTCTCGGCCCGGGAATGATATGGTAAAAGCCGGCTGGTCAGGTCAGCAGTTCCACTCTAAGTAAACACTTACAAATTGCAAGTTTGCTTTTCAGCGAAATATGAGCTTCGAGTAAATGGAGATGACATAATCCAGTTGAAACCCATTTGGACGGCTTTAACTTTCCAATACTCGAATTTTGAAGGCTCAATGTATTCGACAACGTCAAGACATTCTTTCGACGGTTTTAAATATTGGCCAATTGTTATTCTGTCGCAGCCGACGTTTCTTAAATCCCTTAAGGCTTGTTCAACTTCAGAATCAGTTTCACCAAGCCCGAGCATAATTGAAGATTTTGTGGAAATATTTCCAAAATTTTCCTTTGCCATTTTTAAAAGGTTCAGTGAAAGCCTGTAATCAGATCCTCTTCTTGCAGCAGGATATAATGAGGGAACTGTTTCAATATTGTGAGCAAAGACAAACGGCAGGGCATCACCGAGTATTGTTACAGCTTGTTGCTGACAGTGACGGAAGTCTGGTGTTAATATTTCGAACTGCATCTGCGGGCAAAATTCTCTCACCTTATTGATGCAGTTTCGAAAATGGCTTGCACCTCCATCGGGCAGGTCATCACGATTGACGCTTGTAATTACGAGGTATCTTAAATTCATTTCTTTGGCCATTTGT
>JBFZBH010000275.1:0-3302 GCA_041308525.1 Phycisphaerae bacterium
ATGCTTGTGTATATTTGTCCTATTTCAGCAGGTCTTCCGTAAACAGTCCATTGACCTGAGGATGTAATACCGCCGAGAATGGCGACAAATGGGGAGTTCATAAGCTGGGCCACATACCAGGGTTTTGCATCGACAGGATTTATCACTCCTATTGTGCCTATGTAAAGTCCGACGGCAAAGGTAAGCAGTATTGTAACAAGTATTATGGCTGCTCGTGTATGTTCCTTCAAAATGAAGTATCCTCCTCCCGGAATCAGCCAGGATGCAATCGCAACAATAATCATCAGCGGGATATTATTTTGTTTTCGGCCTGAACGTCCCATTACGGTTTATCTCCGGAATTTTACTATTGAGAGGCGCTATCAGGCGGTGCTTGTCTTCTTTCCTGCGGCAGTAATTTAAAGTTCGCACGTTTTGTGATATTGTCCGGATTAAGGAAAACCGGTGCCATTGCCTGTAAATTGGCATTTTCCTGCTGATATGCCCTCCCGGCCTTCAAGTATGCATATTCGACCTGATTTATTCTTTTGACTGATAACTTTTTGATACAGTAGTAACTCAGATGCGGTTTAAATTCCATAATATATGGCACATTTCCCAGATTGTTCGAATCTGCAGGCAGCAAAGAATAAAGCTGGTCCTGAAGAAGCAATTCTTTTACTAGTGTAAACTGGACCGGCTGGAGAGCAGGGTCGCCGGAAAATTGTTTCTCAAACGTTTGCAGGAAATATTTGTTTATTCTTTGGGTGCCGCTTAATTTTGTGATCTGGAATGTATTGGGATCAGCGGGCTTTTTGTCCTTTTTGCCGTAAAGCTCGTTAAACTTCTTAACGGCACTGTCCCATTCGTTCTGGTCGGCAATTTTTGCAAACTCTGCGGCCTTATTTTTAGTCTCTTCCATTACAGCAAGTTTCTTAAGGTCGCTTGCTGCAGAGGCCTTGACGTAAACGACATTCGATGATAAGTCATTCGGTTCGAGCTTAAAGGTGTCTTTGCTGAACATCATATCGATACTTTCCGGTGGACCTGCCTTAACGGCTTTTGTGATTCGGACTATTGCCTTCATCCTGCCGCTAAGGTCCCGCAGCGGACCGATATTTACATACATTTTCGGTTTCAGGTTCTCAAACGGGCTTAAAGTAACAGTATTGATATCTTCTACAGCAAATGCCAGCTTATAAAGCCCAAGACCCATAAATGCCGGCGTTCTTGTGGATGTGCTTTCAAGGACAAGCCCGCCGATGTTCGGGTCTTTCTGTATGTCTGCAGCGCTGAGAAGGCCGGTTTGCCCTGAATAAATACGGATTTTATGCTGTGAGCTGAGCTGGTCAGCTATCTTTTTATAATTGCCGGAAATTTTTTCAAATTCCTCCTGTGTTATTTTCTTATCATTTGACAGCGATTCGATGTCTGCATCCGTAAGTGACTTGGCCTGAAGAAGTATATCATTAGTCAGAGAGTTTATCTTCTCATTGGTCAGGCCTAAGCGTATATATTCTGCAACTTCCGGGTAGGACCGGATTTTCTCTACCATTTGTGAATTAGAGTCGTTGGGATCTTTGGGCACCGTAACGGTAAATGCCTGCTGGTTTTTTCGATAATAATCTTCTACTTCTTCCTGCGTTGGTTTCGGAGCGATTTTTTTCACGTCGTCGATTTTCACGGCGATATATTGCATCTGGACGCTGTCATAGAGCTTATAGCCGAAACCGTATGGATTGTCCTCGCCGACTTCTCCCGGGAAGAAATTTTTAAATTTTTCGAAATGTTGTAACACAACAGCTGCATTCGGTTCGGGGGCAGATTTTGCAAATGTTTCGGAATCGAATCTTACGTATTCGGCATCCATAGTTTCTCTTTCGAGGCTGATGTCATGTTTTATCTGGTTCTCGGTAAGGTCTTCGCCCGAACATACTATTTGTGCATATTGAAGGACGCTTATCAGGTCTGCGAAAGCTCTGAATATCCTTTTTTCCGGAACACCCATGCTTTGTGAGCCTGGCGGCGGGGTGACAATGCGGCCGATTATCTCTGTATAGGCCGGTCCTTTGTACAGGTCAGTTAAAATGTTATAAGCCTGCTCGTTAGTTGCCCTGATGCCGGCCTGATGTGCTTCATTTCTCAACAGCAGCCAGTAGGCTTCCGAAGACAAAGACCGTCTGTATATATCATAGATTTGCTGTTCACCGACGTAGTATCCCTGTCTTCGGCACATTTGAATGACATATTCTGCATCTTCGGCAGCGGTTTCCTGTTTTGAGAATAAAAGCTGGCTTAATAAAATCGGAAGAATATTAGGTGTTCTCATCGACATCGATTTTAAGACGTCCTGGACACCTATCATTTGTAAAATCTGCAGGTCCTCAGCCGCTTCATTCAAGTCGCTGTATTTAATTTTGCGGTTTTGCCCGAAGGTGGCGATGGTCCTGTTTCTGCCTCCTCCAAAACCCCCGATAATTCTTTCGAAGGCTGTGCCGCCTATAAAGGCTATAAGCATTATGGCGACCACTACTGCCATAATTTTCCTGTTGTTTTTCCTGAACCACTTAACAAGATTCATAAATACACTCCAAAAATACAGGTCGTTTTTACCGTTATATTTTAAAAACCAGAAGTATAAACGATTCTGTTTCTTTTGCAAGGGAAATAGAAGAGCGATTAAATTATATCCGGGATTCTGACTATATCAATTGTCCCTGGTTTCCAATTGCTAAAAGGTGCACAATGACGTTAAGAGGCATTGAAATGTTGTGTTCAAGCAGGGTAAAGGGAAATATGCAGTTATGTCAAATCGGAACGCCCCCGGGAATGTCGCTCAAATGGTATATGAAATGTGTGAATTTCGGTAAAAAAGAGGCTTTTGCAGCAGTTTTAGAGAAATTAATTTTTATATTTGATTTTTTGCCTGATTTGTGTATAATTAATGCTGATTGAGAAAGAGTTCGGGCTTTTTGCCGGGAAAGCAAGAGAACAGCGAAAAAGGCCTTATTAATTTTTTTGATGGAATGCAGAAAACCGTTGCATCTTTAGGTAAATAAGGTTTAATAATCTTGTCACCGAGCTGTTGGGATGAAGCAGCAGTGGAATATAAAAGCAGGATAGGACAATTGCCTGAAAGTAACAAAGTGTGTTTTTTATATAATTAAAGTTAGATGTTTAACAGGAGGTACAGTTATGTTTGTAAGAATTTTGGTGACACTCGTAGTGCTTTTTGGGTTGTTTACATTTAGCGGCTGCAAGAAGGAGCCTACAACAGCACAGCCGGCTGATCCCCGATGTTTTTGACCAAAGCGGGCTTCCCG
>JBFZBH010000276.1:0-3299 GCA_041308525.1 Phycisphaerae bacterium
GCGGTTCGAAGGAGGATTTGTAAGTGCTCTTGATGTTGCAAATGCAAACGCACTTGTGGCATCGACCGCATCGCAAATTCCGGTTTTGCAGGGAGCAGCCCACCAGACTATTTATAACATAGCAATACTGCTTGGGCTCGAGCCTTCTGCTTTGCTTAAGGAACTTTTACCAAGCTCAACGATACCTGTTGGGCCGGTAGAAGTTCCGGCAGGTCTCCCGTCAGATTTGCTGCGAAGGCGCCCGGACATCCGCAGGGCTGAGGCACAGCTGCACGCCCAGACTGCACTTGTAGGTGTAGCCGTAGCCGACCTTTTTCCGAGGTTTACACTTTCCGGCTCTTACGGTTATCGCGATACAGATTTCGACTCTCTTACCGAGTGGAGAAATCGGTCTTGGTCATTTGGTCCCTCAATAGGCTGGCAGATTTTCAGTGCAGGCAAAGTTCGTTCGAATATCGAGCTGCAGAAAGCTGTTCAGGAACAAAGTATGATTGCATATCAGCAGACTGTTTTAACTGCTCTTCAGGAAGTTGAAAATGCCCTGATAGCTTCCAGCACAGAGTTTGAACATAGAAGCGCTCTTATCGAGGTTGTTGCAGCGAACCGGAAGGCAGTTGAGCTTTCGACCCAGCTTTATATAGAAGGACAGGCTGATTTTCTCAATGTCCTGGTGGCCCAGCGAGCTTTATACAGCTCAGAAGATGCGTTAGTCCAGAGTAATAGAAATGTTTCAACGAATCTGGTAGCTTTGTATAAAGCCCTCGGTGGCGGCTGGAATATTCCGTCACAACAAATGGCAGACTAAAAAATTGGTTGAATTTCACTGTTAAATATTGTATAATATATATTGGCTTTTTAGATAAGTAAGACGTTCATAAAAGTGAGAAAGGGGAAGTTTTATGAAACTTAAAGTTTTAGCGGCATTCCTGGTTTTTTCTGCAGGATTATTGATTGCTGATAATAACAACACCGTAAATGGTAAAAAACCGGATAAGGACAAGCCCGTTCCTGCATCTGATATCCAGATTGCCAGAAAAATAACTGCAAAAGGCAAGCCTGCAACCGGAGGGAAAAAGCCAAGCAGGGGCTCCTTAGCTGCAGGTCTTCTTGGTCAGCCTCTTATGGGCAATAAATATGCTATTGTCGTTGGTATTTCCAATTACCCCGGTTCAGCAAATGACCTTGACTACTGCGATGATGATGCAGATTTGGTGTGTTCTACCTTGACCTCAGTTTATGGATTTAATGATGTAATTATTTTGAAGGATACATCTGCAACACGCGGAGCAATTCTCAATGCCATCGAAAGCTTGTCCGCAGCTGTAAATTCCGGCGATGAAGTAGTTTTCTTTTTCAGCGGACACGGAGCAAACGGGCTTGCCAACGATGGAGATTCGGAAAGAGTCGATGAGTCTATCGTAGTATGCAATAATAATAATTCGGACATTACATTTATCTGGGATGGTGAGCTTAGCAGTGCATTTTCTGATTTTGCTACTTCAAGGATAATCTTTATCTTTGATTCCTGCCTGTCAGGCGGAATGCAGCCGGACCTTCAGAGTCCCGGCAGAATCATTGCGATGGCATCTCAAGAGAGAGGCTATTCTTATGAAACTGATGAACTGCAAAACGGTGAGTTTACATACTACTGTTTTGAAGAAGGTATGCTCGGCGGCGCTGCAAATGTCCATGATTATGATCTTGACGGGTCCTTATATCAGCCTTCGCAGGTGACAATTGAAGAAGCTTGTGATTACGCACAGGTTTCGTGTTCACTGGATAAACCGCTTTTTTCAGATGCTTTCGATAACGACCTTTTGCCTTAAGAGCAATACAACCACGGGAAAATTTAGCAGAAATAAACATTATTTAAGTCCTGCTGTTTATCCAGCCGGCTTAATTTTTTTCTCCAATTTAACATCTATTTCTTTGGCTTATATAAAAGCCGAAAGTCCTGTCTTTACATATTTTTTGCTTGATATAACTTCTTTTGAAAAATTTGAAGAGAAAATATAAGCTTGAGTTTTCCTTGGTATATGTCACAATATTGCAAAATAAAATTAATTTTTGAGGGGTGAATTATTATTACATTTTATAGAAACGCCGGCTGCTCTGCATGTGAAAGCCTTGAACAGATACTAAAAGACCTTTGTATTGCGCACAAGGTTGTGGTTGTAGATGAGAACAATAAAAATAAGTTGCCATACGGCAAACGGACACCTGTCTTGGTTGATGGTCAAAAGATTGTACAGGGCAGCAGCAATATTGCCAGGTATCTTGAAAAGCTTGAGGGCTTTAAGACGTTATGGGAGAAATTTCAGAGTGATGCCTGTTATTGCGGTGAGGACGTATAAGAGAGATTTATAGATCATAATAAATTCAGAATTTAAGAAATATTTTACTTAATTGAAAGGGATTGTTATGAAGTGGTTACAGGAATTCAAGGCGTTTGCAGTAAGAGGTAACGTGGTGGATATAGCTGTAGGTATTGTAATCGGTGCAGCGTTCGGCAAGATTGTCTCGTCGCTTGTGGCTGATGTGATTACACCGCCGATAGGGCTTTTAATTGGCGGAATAGATTTCAGTCAGCTTGTTATAACCTTAAAACAGGCAACAGACACGAATCCTGCGGTAACCTTGAATTATGGCAAGTTAATCCAAGCTGCCATTGATTTTACGATTATTGCATTTGCGATATTTATGGTTGTAAAGGGTATAAACGCCCTCAAGAGAAAAGAAGCTGTAAAGCCGTCGGAGCCGCCGCCTCCGTCGAAAGAATCAGTCCTGCTGACCGAAATCCGAGACATTCTTAAAGAAAAACGTACTGCGTAGTGTAATGAACGTTAAAGACTTTAAGGCTAAACACAGCTTTTTGTCAGGATAATTGCGCAACAAGGACGACGTAGTTTTTGCCGTAATACTTTGCGCATTTAGGACAGGTGGTATAGAAAAAGTAAAGATTTTTCATCTCTTTATTTTTTGAGGTCACGAAGTCTTTCATTTGATTTATCCAGGTCCGTATGTTTTTATACGGCCCTTCGAAGACTTTTGTAAGAAATGTGCCGGAAAGCCGAACCATTTGGCTGGCCGGCACATCTTTTGACACCTCGATATAAATATCCGCTCCCCACATAGATTTTTCATCGGAAAGCATAAATGGGACTGCTGCCAGCGATCCTGCCTTAGCAATCTTTTCCATATTTCTTGTCATAACCGCACCGTTGTTCATAGGGATTTGAAGGAAGCTTTTGACATGGTCTTTGACAAAAAGTCTATTTTGGAGTTTCAGTTCCTTTTCG
>JBFZBH010000277.1:0-3294 GCA_041308525.1 Phycisphaerae bacterium
AAAGGGAAGGTCGCTAATGGCGACAAGGCCTGTGCGCTCTCCGCATCATACAGCAAGCGGGCCTGCACTTATCGGGGGCGGCACAAACGCCCGGCCGGGAGAGCTATCGCTCGCCCATCATGGAATTTTATTTCTCGATGAGTTCACAGAGTTTCCCCGTCACGTATTGGAGATGATACGCCAGCCATTAGAGGATGGGACCGTAACGGTCTCGCGGGCAAAACGCACAATAACATATTTTGCTAATTTCCTGCTGGTAGCATCGTGCAATCCCTGCCCTTGCGGTTTTTATGGTTCTGAGGCCCGAAAATGCAAGTGTACTCCGGGGCAGATTGAGCGGTATATGTCCAAGATTTCAGGTCCCCTGCTCGACAGGATAGATATACATATCGATGTGCCAGCGGTAAGTTTCAGCAAGCTTCGTTCGAAGGCGAGCCAGCTTGATTCGGCGACCATAAGAGCAGATGTCGTTCGGGCAAGAAATATTCAGACCACACGCTTCGGGGATGGGAAAGTAATGACTAATTCAAGGATGAGCCATAAACAGGTCGAAAAATTCTGCCCGCTCGATACCTCAAGCGAGATGCTTCTAAAGCAGGCGATGGTTGAATTCGGCCTCTCTGCAAGGGCACACGATAAAATCTGCAAAGTCGCCCGCACAATCGCCGACCTTGTCGGCAGCAGCAGAGTCCAGCCGGAACATATCGCCGAAGCCATCAGCTACCGTAAATTAGACAGGAAACTGTAGACCGTTCGATGAAGTGTTAGGATTTAAAATATTAAAATAAATTGAGCTGCTATTCGAATCTGCCGGAAAATAAAACTATGCCAGCAGTTAAAAAAACTTGCAGACTGGTAAAGATATCCGAATGGACACTTGTATTGTCTATCGCCCTAATCGTTAGTTATATTCTTCTAATGGCAGTTGGTAAAGTTAATGATGAGATTTTAACCTTAACCGTAATATTCGCAGTTTTTCTTTTTGCTGCTTCGTCCATTATCTCTATTGCGGCGCTTATAAAGATATATAAAGGCGGTGAAAAGGAGAATGGCAAGGAAACAGCCATTGGCATCATTATAGCTGTTTGCCTTGTTATATTTATTCTGACACCAACATTGGCACCGATGCAAAAGTTGCCATCGAGAGTAGTGTGCGGAACACAATTAAGCAGCCTTGGTAAAGCAATTCTTTTGTATGCAAATGAACATAACGATTCACTGCCGGACCCGAATCGATGGTGTGATTTGCTGATTAAATATGCTGATGCATTACCAAAGGTATGTATCTGCCCTGATTCCGATGCTGTTGAGGGTGAATCATCTTACGCACTTAACAGAAATGCCACAGGTAAAAAAATCGATGAACTGCCAGGTGATTTGGTTTTATTATTCGATACAAATTTGGGGAACACAGAAGGCAAAAGAAATTTTTCAATTCAAAAACGTGATTTCTTTTCACATCTCGACAGCAAAATCCAGAAAAGACTGAAATCCAAAAAGGTTTACGAAACCCGATGGAATCAGGTCGGCGGCCCGCAAATACTTTCGATAGATAACCACCGAATTGGCTGCAACATCCTTTTTGCCGACGGCCATGTAAGATACATCGACTCCAATCAAATATCGGAGTTGATGTGGAAAATCGAAGGCAAAGAATCATTTCCTGAATTCCGCCCCAAGCCGATAAGTCATCAAGGCAGAGCACTGCCAACAGAATATTATGCATTATTGTCTTTATTAATTCTTACAATATCAGGTCTGGTCGTAAAATTCTGCATTACAAGACACCGTTTTTTTGCACTTACGCTGGGAATTATTACTACAGGCCTTATTATGATGATTTTAGGATTTTTAATTGTGGCTTTTACGGAACAACGTTTTCATTCTTATAAATTGCAAAATGATATCTTGTATGCCGGTGCGATCGCCGGCTTTATAACAGGAATAGGTTTAGGCGCTGTTGTATCGAGAACACCTGAAGATAAGAGAAAGGAAAAAAGTTTCACAGGTTATATCACTTCTGTTGGGATGGCAGCGGGTGTAATCTGCTGGTTAATAATTCAAATAACGAATATAGCTGTGAAACATGCCTTTGAGCCGCTTTACTTTTTCTGGACTCTGCCATTGGGAATTGTTGCAGGCGCGATACTTGGCTATTTAACAAGCTTGGTCTTATGTCTGCCTCAAAACAAAAAAAACGAATCATAAAATCAGGCAGTTTTCAAATCGGCGATAATCCATTCACACAAGAAGAGCTAATGGAACGTATTAGATAATATAAATAGCACAAATAGCCGAGATTTGCTTTAATATATAAGTATAAACCGATGATTTTACGGCTTTTATGATTAACGCCGGAATTTTGAATAAATGGGCAGTTAAATGCACAAGATAGTTTCAAAACAGCAGCTTTCGAATGACGTTTTTACTGCTTGGCTTGAGGCGCCTTTTATTGCAAGGGCGGCCAGGCCGGGGCAGTTTGTCATAATCAGCATTAACAATGAGTTCAGCGAAAGGATACCGCTGACGGTAGCTGATTCAGATGCACAAAAAGGTCTCATCCGTATAATCTGGCAGCGTGTCGGAAAAACAACTGCTGATCTCTCGGAACTGAAGGCTGGTGATTTCATAGCAGCAGTGACAGGCCCGCTGGGAAGACCAACCCATATAGAAAACTTCGGATTAGTTGTTTGTGTCGGCGGCGGAATTGGAAATGCGGTTCTTTTGCCTATCACAAAGGCACTTAAAAAAGCGGGCAACAAAATCATTACCATACTCGGCGCAAGAACCAAAGACATTCTGATTCTCGAAGATGAGTTTGCAAAGATAAGCGATGAGCTGATTGTAACCACCGATGACGGCTCTTACGGCAGAAAGGCCTTAGTTACCGAACCGCTTGAAGAGATCTGCAAGCGAACACCCAAGCCGGGGCAGGTCTTTGCGATAGGGCCGGCGATAATGATGAAATTCTGCTGCGAGGTGACGAAAAAATACAATGTGCCGACACAGGTGTCGCTCAATACGATTATGGTCGATGGAACGGGAATGTGCGGCGGATGCAGGATCGAATATGACGGCAAGCCCAAGTTCGTGTGTGTTGACGGGCCGGAATTCGACGGCCACAAGGTCAATTTCGATTTGATGATTAAAAGAATGAACGCATACAGGCAGCATGAGCATCAGGCCTATGAAGATTATAAGAAGCACAAATGCAGAATCGGCTTGAATGAAAAAGAATTAACCACGAAGAAAAATAAGGATAGTTAAATTGAAGAGCATAAAACTTTTGCTTCG
>JBFZBH010000278.1:0-3293 GCA_041308525.1 Phycisphaerae bacterium
TTAAGCGCCTGCTCGAGAAGAGGATAAAGCTCCTTAACTTTTATTCTGCCCTGTCGTTCTTTGCTTATTTGCAAAGTTATTTCACCGGTAACTTTTGCCGGGTCATACATATAATCGAGGCTAAAGTATTCACCAACCAGTCTTATCAGCTGAACGATATTCATCCGTTCTGGCAGCGTCAATTCAAGGATTTCGTTGCCGTCAGCAATCGGTGTTGGTTCTAAAGATTCATTCGCTGTTTTTCCAGCACTTTGTCCCGGCTGCTTAGCCCGCTCTGTCACTGTTGTCTTCTTGGCAGGCTTCTCTGCAGGAGGCTGCGTCTGAATTTTCACCGGTGCAGCTGTGTTTACATCATTAGCTTCCTTCTGGGCAGTTGTCGTTTTTTCAGATGCTTTGCTTAAAGAGCCTACGAGCTTGCCAAACACATCACTGAGCGGAACTTCATTGGATTCAGTCTCAGTCGAGGTTTTCGAATCGCCCCGTAAAAGGGCCTCAACTGCTGCCCAGTTGATATCGAGTTTGTTTATATCAATAAGTGTGCTCGTATCCTTATCAGCAGGTATATTTTCCGGAATATTAACTGTAATCCCTTCGAGAAGATTTGCATCGATAGCCGGTATCTGCTCTGCTTGAGGAACTAATATGGTGTTCATAAGTTCTGCTGAAACGTTAGGTTCGGCCGCACTTACATTTACATCAGCGGGCTGTGCGGTTTGTCCTGCTTGTTCAGCAGCCGGCTGTTTAGCCGAAGCCTGAACAGTACCCCCGAAACTGAATCTTATCTGGTCTGCCTTATCGGCTGGCGCCACAACCAGAATACCTGTCTCGCTTACTTCGACAATCGCCTTCGCACCCTCGCCCATAGGGGGATTGGCAAAGGTCCCTATTAAAACGCCGTTTGTTTTAGCGCCGAGTTTGGGGGGCGAGTTTGAGTCAGCTGCCTGCTTGGGCAAAACTATCTTTTCAACAATAAATGGAACATTGGAATCCACGAGCCTAAGAAGCTCCGCGACCTTGCCCAGCTCGGCGCTCTGGCCTGATGTCGAAAGGATATTTTCTTTCAGAGCCCGGGCTGTTACAGCCAGGCCAGCCTTCTCAATGTAACCTATGGCCTGGTCGCTGGATATGTGCCGAAAAGAAAAAACCTTGTAGCGATTTGTATCAGCTGCAGAATCGCCGCTGTTTGAGTCCTGTTGTGAAGCATTGAGAGAATAGGTAAATATAATCGGCACACAGAGAATAAGGCCGCAAAGTAGTAACTGAAAGTTCCGCGAATAGCTTTTCATATTTCGATTCACAGTCATACACCGCTCCAATAGTTAACAATGGGCATAAAATAACCCATATTCAGTACAACAATTTATCGTGTATTTTGGCCTGCAGCTGTGGTAAAAACCAATTATTAATACTGTCTGAAGCCTTCTTTTATTTCACTGACAAACCTCAATACAGGCCAAATATCGGCATATATATAAGACTGAAAAGGCAGTTAAAAGTTCCTTAGAATTGCTGAAAAAGGCCGATAAACCGGCAGAAATGTGTAAATATTGGAAATAAATGAGTGCTGAGTGCGGAAATAACGGTAAATTAAGCTGTTAATCACCGGGGGACGTTTGAGGCCTTGTTTTTACCGTGCTTGGTCTGGGCTTGTTCGGTTCCTGCTGAGCCTTGTCGAGTTTTTGGCCTAAATCGTTGATTTTCTCGGCCTCCTGGTCGCTGATTTGCATGTTATCAAGTTTGTTAAAATGCTTTTCGATTAATTCATCGGCCTTTTTCATATCCTCCTCGGTGGCACTTTCATTGATGCCAGCCAAGGCAGAGTCAAGTTCGGACATAAGCTTGAGAGCAGCAGCTTCCTCTTCAGCGGACATAGGGCGTGTTGTGCTTTGGGTGCTTCCGGCAGATGAACGAGTAGAAGGCATCGTAGGCATTGTCATAGGGCCGCTAAAGCCAGGCGTTGTCCTGACACCGCTGGAAGGCATTGGAGGAACTGAAGTTGCGCCGGGGTTTCTTGCAGAAGAGCGTGCAGCTGATGAAGGGGCTGCGGCAGAAAGCCCTCTGCCGGGAAGAATGCCGGCTAACGATGGCAATGAGGAAGGAGTTGGGCTTGCAATACTTTCAAAAGCCTGAGTATCCAGTTTGACTTCGATATTTTTTTGGCCGTCGTTTACGATTAAAAGGCCGCTTTTGACCTCTTTAACGAGGAAATGGCTGATTTTGTCCGAAGGTCTTACCCAGAGCAAACCGTCGCCGGGCTGATCTACTAAGGCAAATGAGCGTTCGGGAGAGGTTTGGTGAACACAGGTGCTAAGGAGCTTGAATTGGACAATCGGCTGGGGTTTCGGTATTTCTATTCTGGAATCAAGGCTGTTTTCTGTTTTTCCTTCGACGATAGGCGGGATTAAATAGCGCGCAAATGCTTGTGCCTGAAGGACTAACGGCGGCTGGGCCTGGTTATTTTTTTGGGCGAGAGAGTCTTGGGATTTTTTGAATTTCTCGATTATTGTTTCGGAATCGAGTAATTTTTGGGTGTCTTTTGTGTTTGCGGAGCCGAAAACGACGGGTAGTGCGAAAAGAACGAGGGCGGCGGCTGCTATTAATACCCCTGCGATTCGTAAAGTTCTAATCATAAGTCACCTGTTATACTGAAGTTATGGTTAATAAAACCATACAATATAGGACGTCTTTTTTAAGCTATTCACCTGATATTAAGACGATATCGGAGATAATTTGTTCCATGAAAAGTAAAATATTTAATAGTTTCGGAGCGTAAAGCGTGTGTCTTAATGCATATGTCGCCATTCGGAAGGAGTCTAATATTTTCGATACAGGCGTTAAATTTTGCTTATTTTAAATGGCTGGATGGGGGTAAACGAGGGTGAAACGGGGGAAAAAAAGAGGAAAAAAAAGGAAAAAAAAGGAAAAAGGGGGGAATAAGGGGGATTTAAGAGTGGTTTTGGGGGGAATTTGGAATGAAGAGAACACAGAATGCAGAACACAGAACACAGAAGAAAATGGGGAAGATGGGTGATATAGGGGCAAAGATGCAAAGGTGCAGAGGCACAAAGAAAATAACCAATAACCAAGATACAATAACCAAGCGTAGAAGGACCCGTCTGCGCCAAAGCTTCACCGGGCAGGCAGGTGCGAGGCTCGTTACGTATTTCGGATAACGGCGAGCGGGAATATGAACCGCAGGGAGCGCGGAGAACGCAGAGGGGTGAGATAAAATCCTAAAACCTAATGCCTAAATCCTAAACAAATTCCAATAAAGAAAATCTAAATTCGAAACG
>JBFZBH010000279.1:0-3293 GCA_041308525.1 Phycisphaerae bacterium
AATCTTGTTAATAATGGAGTTACATTAATATTGACGGCGAATTTGCCTAATTTAACAGAGGGCTGGCGATATTTTAATGCGGGGAAGGGTTTATTGCGATTGGTGTTAAAAGCCTGGCTAAAGGTTTTCCTCGAGATGGGGCTTTAAGGGGGAATTTGTAAAAAATTGAATAATTTTTAAATTTTTTACAAATTTTTTGTTTGCATGGGGGATTCTTTTATATAGAATACTGAATTCAAAATTTAGAACAATTTGTTTTTCTCGATTTCCTGCATTTAATAAGGAATGCAGGAGGTAAGAGAGTTTTGTTATTACGGCAGCGAAGCGGCGTTGAGCGGAAGTGAGAATTGTTGTCTGCCGGTAAGATTGAAATAAAGTGAATGATTGCTGCTGTAGCTCAGCTGGCAGAGCGCGTCCTTGGTAAGGACGAGGTCATGGGTTCAATTCCCATCAGCAGCTAAAGCAGGCAGGGTCAGGACTGGCTTTCGACACTGTATGCGTCTGTCAGACAGGTGTGTCGGGTAAAGAAACCTGGCTATATTGTTAAGTAATAAAAGTAATAATCAGGAAGAAAAAAGGTTAAACAAAAGACATATAGGAGGTTTATAAAAAATGGCTAAGGCAGTATTTGAAAGAACGAAACCGCACGTGAATGTCGGAACAATCGGGCACGTTGACCATGGCAAGACCACATTGACTTCAGCAATGACCAAGGTAATGGAGCTGAAGGGCTTGTCGAAGTTCAAATCATACGATGAAATTGCCAAGGCTTCAGAAGCCCACGGCCGCCGTGACGAAACAAAGATTCTAACTATTGCGACGGCACACGTGGAATATGTGACGGAAAACCGCCACTATGCCCACGTCGATTGCCCCGGTCACGCCGACTATGTAAAGAACATGATTACAGGCGCCGCCCAGATGGATGGTGCGATTCTTGTGGTAAGCGCATACGACGGCCCGATGCCCCAGACCCGCGAGCATATTCTGCTTGCCCGCCAGGTCAATGTACCCTGCATAATTGTGTTCCTTAACAAGGTTGACCTCGTTGACGACCCGGAACTTTTGGACCTGGTTGAGATGGAGATTCGTGATTTGCTCAATAAGTATGAGTTCCCGGGAGATAAGACCCCGATAATCAGGGGCTGTGCCATTAAGGCGATGAAGGCAGCGAACCTGGACGACCCGGAGGTAAAGCCGATTATAGAACTGCTAAAGGTTATGGATGAATACATCCCGATGCCCAAGAGAGATATTGATAAGCCATTCCTAATGCCCGTCGAAGACGTATTCAGCATTAAGGGCCGCGGAACTGTGGGAACAGGCCGTGTTGACAGAGGCAAGGTAAAGGTCGGCGAGGAAGTCGAGATAATCGGCATTTCCAAGGACATCCGCAAGACAGTGGTGACCGGAGTCGAGATGTTCAATAAGACGCTCGACGAAGGTATCGCCGGCGATAACATCGGCATTCTGCTTAGGGGCATCGAAAAGAAGGACCTTGAGCGCGGACAGGTTATCGCAGCACCGGGGAGCATTACACCGCATACGAGATTCGAAGCAGAGGTTTACGTTCTGACGAAGGAAGAGGGCGGACGACATACACCGTTCTTCCCGAATTACAAACCGCAGTTTTATTTCAGGACGACTGATGTGACGGGAACGGTTATAGCCCTCAAGAGCCGCGAAGGCAAGAGCGCAGAGATGTGCATGCCGGGCGACAACATAGCGATGGAAGTCGAGATTATTTCACCTATCGCAATGGAAGAAGGGTTGCGTTTCGCGATTCGTGAAGGCGGCAGGACAGTTGGCGCGGGCGTAGTAACAAAGGTGATAAAGTAAGTTTGAAGGCAATTACAAAATTTGGCGAAGAAGCCGGGATTTTGCTTAATATAGACAGGAAGATAAGAAGCGGAGTATTTTTGCAGTTGCAGCCGGACGGATGCAAACGCAGGATAGACCGGAAGATTTATGGCTAAGAAAAGTAAAAGAGAATTTGTTTGGCTTGAGTGCAAGGAATGCGGTGACAGAAATTACCGTACCGATATAAGTGTTGCAGAAGGTTCACCGAAGCTGGAGCTGAGTAAATACTGTAAAAGGGAACGCAAGCACACAGTCCATCGGGTGCGAAGAAAATAGTGCATCTTAAACAAAGCAAAAGGTTTTTGGAAGTAAGCGAAACTTTGAAACCAGGGGCAATTTTAAAATATAGGCCAGTAGCTCAACTGGCAGAGCGTCGGTCTCCAAAACCGAAGGTTGGGGGTTCGATCCCTCCCTGGCCTGTTTTGTTTTAATTTGCCGCCACAGCCTCTGGCAAAAAGTCCGGTCGCAACCTTTAATAAGGAAAAGAGCGTATGTTCAGTATATATAAAAAAGGTCAGGGTAAAATAACGAGAATCAGCAGCGCGCTGGGCTTAATTATCGTGTCAGGCGCGGGCTGTTATAAGCTTTATGACAGGTTGGCGGGCAGTTCGTTAGTATCTGACCGTAAGATGCAGCTATTGATATCCACAATGATTCCTGCTGCGGTTTTTGCAATAACGAGCGCTCTTTTTCTTTTTCTGGTGAACAGGCCGTCGGTTGCGGATTTTATGATATCTGCTGAAGGAGAAATAAAGAAGGTAAGCTGGTCATCCAAGAAAGAGATAGCAGTATCCACGTTTATTGTGATTGTTGTTATGGCCCTGATGGCGACGATTCTGGGTTTAACCGATTTCATTTTCGGAATTATTATCGATACGATACTGATGCCGAAATAAATTCGGCTTATGAGTTTTGAACGGTCTTGTTAGCAGGTTTTCGGGATAATTTTTTATGCAGTGGTATGTTTTAAGAGTTGCTTCCAATAAGGAAATGTTTGTCCGAGATGCCCTTGTTCAAAAGGTGCAGGCGGCGGGAATATCCGATGTAATCGGACGGATTGAAGTGCCCGTCGAGCAGGTAAAGCGAATAAGGGGCAACAAGCAGACCGTTTATACGAGAAAGCTTTATCCGGGATATGTTTTTATGGAGATGGAGACGGACAAAGACGGCAAGATTCCGGAGAAGGCGTGGTTTGTTATAAAAGAGACAAGCGGCGTGGGCGACTTCATAGGGACCGAGGGAATACCGACGCCGATGCGCGACACCGAGTCTGTGAAGCTGATGCTTGATTCAGCGAAACCTGAAGAGGCACCGAGCATAAAGGTCGAGTTTACGAAGGGAGATAAGATAAAGATAAGGGAAGGTCCTTTCGAGAATTTCGAGGGAGTAGTGGATTCGATAGACTCCGAGCGCGGGATAGTAAGGGTGATAGT
>JBFZBH010000280.1:0-3268 GCA_041308525.1 Phycisphaerae bacterium
AGAGTTTTTCTAAATTCTTCGATTGTGCCAGCTTCCATGCCAAGGCATGTTCTCGCCCGCCGCTGCCCGTTAATAATACCTTCATTTCCAATTCCTTTATATTATAGTTGGCCCCCCGTTTTTTGCTGGGGATTTGTACCAATAATCTATCACATTCTGAATATTGACTCAAGTATCAATATAAACGCTAAATTTTCAATTTGCAGCCATATTTATCGGGATTACGTTCGAATCTCTTATTAAATTCAATGTCGACCGATGAAATATTGTTATTCCGTTAAAAGCTCGAATTCCTCGGAGCTCAAAAGCTGTCTTAATTTCTGAAGGGCAACCAATTCTATTTGGCGGACCCTTTCCTTTGTAAGCTGCAGCTCTTCTCCAATCTGCTGGAGTGTCTTTTTTTCCTTTTTGACTAATGAGCCAGTAAGGCCGAAATGGCTTAGGATAACGTAGCTTTCCCGCTCATCCAGCTCGTTTTTAATAATCTCTATAAGGCTTCGCCTTGCGTATTCTACGGCCTCGAAATCGGCTGCCTGTGCGACTCTCTTATCCTCGATGACTTCTTTTATGGATTCTTCTCTTTCCGGTTCGGTCCTTGTGGTTTCCTGGGGAACTTTATGGGCGAAATCCTTAGCTATGACCCACGATGCATAAGTGCTGAAGCGGAAGCCTTTGATATAGTCGTATTTTTCGATTGCCCGCATCAGGGAATAGTTTCCCTCGCTGATTAAATCCATCACGATTGAAGGCTCTCGAGAATGTTTCCTTGCGATTCCGACGACGAGGCGCAGGTTCGCCTCGATTATCATTCTTTTAATTATTTCGGCCTCGGCCATGTAGCCCTCGATTTTTTTAAGCCGCGCGCTGAGGGCGCTTCCTGCTTTCAAACCGGTTCGGCTTGTGGATGCAAGGTATTTTAAAAAGTTGTATCTGCGGAACAGCTCGGCCTCTTGCTCTCTGCTGAGCAGGGGGGTGTCTTTTAAGATTTTCATATAGTCGGTTAAATTTTCCCCTGACGGCGCAAGCTTTTTTTCGCTTTTATAGTTTAACGGGCTGGAGAGAATTTTTTCTTCGGCACTATCCTGCAGAAATTCATTGCTTAGGACATATTCAATTCTCTGGGCGAGGATGGCTTTGGCCCGCCTTATATTTATGATCCTGTAAATAGAGCTTTTGCTTCGTCTGAACTGTTTGATTAAATCTTTTATGTCTGTATCCTGTTTGTAGAGTTTGAAGATTTCGTTTGCCTCTTCTGCGCTTGCGGTGCCGGTCCTGTGTTTGAAAGTTATCTTGTCCGGCTCTGCCTTTTCTTGTTTGAGGAGGGTGTATCTTATTGTCTCGCGGCATCTGCCTGTCTCCTGTGCAATTTTTTCGATTATCCGGTGGCGGCTCAGATTTGTTTTTGCTGCTGTATCCATCGCTTTCTTAATTATTTTTTTTCTTTCAATTTTTGTAAGGCGGCGGAATTCTGTTGCCTTCTTTATCAAATCCGGATTGGCATGCGAAAATTTATCAACAGCCGACTGGGGGAAACCGAAGACCTTTTTTCCATCCTCGAATATATACTTTTCTGCAACAAGCCCGCGTCTTCTCCAACGGTTAATCGTTTTGGTTGAAACGCCCAGTGTATTTGCCAGCTCATCAATTCTGTAAATTTTCTCTGGTAGGGTGTCTATTCTGTCGGCGACCTGGGCGCTTAGCTTCGATATGAAGATTCTTAAATCTTCAAAGAGCTGCTCGCCGGTGATGATTTCTGAGACTCTTCCTGAGTTGGGCTGGTGGCCTGTGATGCGAAAATAAATGAATTCGTAGGGGTATTCTTTGTCTTTTTGGATAATCTCAAGCAGCTTAACAGCTTCGGAAAGCTGCTTCTTTCGCTTGCTTACCGGCGTAAACCTAAGCTGCATAAGGAGTTGTGCTAATCTTGGGCTTTGTATTTTTCGCATCAATATTTTCCCAGCTTAACCAAGTGTCCATTTTATCAGATTCAATATGAAATTCCAAATTTTTTACACAAAAACTGAAAAAAAATTCGGTTTGCTCACAGCTTGCCTGCTGCAATCCAGGATTGTTTATGAACTGACTGATTCATCGAGCGACAATCTGATTATCAGAAGATTACTCTAATAATAATAATCTGACGGCTGATTTTTCCTTAAAATTCAATCATAGGTAATTTATCGAAGCAATATAAGCTTTTTGCTAACCGGTCCTGTTCATCACCATGCCTAACCAGTACAGTATTATTAATAGAAGAAAAATATTTGAAAAGAATTGTCGAAATGTTAAGGAGTAATAACCATGGAAACGAAAAATTCAACAAGCAGCTCGGCAACACTCCAGCACGAAAAGCTTGTAATAAGCCGCATCTTCGATGCGCCAGTAGAGCGTGTCTGGAAGTTTTGGACAGAGCCTGAGAGTCTCAAACGCTGGTGGGGTCCGAAGGACTTCACCGCACCTCATTGTGATTTAGACCTTCGCGAAGGCGGCAAATATTTGTTCTGCATGCGTTCGCCTGAAGGTCGTGATTACTGGAGCACGGGCGTGTATCGACAGATTATTCCGTTCAAGAGAATCGTCTGCACAGATAGTTTCTCCGACGAAAAAGGAAACGTTGTTGCGGCAACATACTACGGAATGAGTGCAGATTTCCCGCTCGAGCTGAATATAACTGTAAGATTCGAAGATGTGAACGGCAAAACGCGGCTGACGATCGAGCACGAAGGTCTTCCGGGCGGTAAAGATTTAACGGATTGCCGCGAAGGATGGAGTCAATCACTCGACAAGCTTGACAGTGCCCTGAAATAAGGCATTTTGCGGAAAAACTCAGAGTGCTCGGTAAAAGTTTAAAAAATTTTGATAGTAATGTGAATCTTTGGGGAGGGGGAGGCAATGTTATCTTAATTATCATTGTGTTTTTCGTCCGCAGCGTTGGCCAGCGTGTCGCAGTTTCAATAAAGGCGGATGAAATTACCAGTGATTAATTTGGTTTATTCACCGCGTTCCTGCAGGCGGGTGACTTTCATATCGAGCCATCTATCCATACAGGAGTAAAATAATTCCCGCTGCTCGGGGGTAAAGTCTCTGACATTTGCCCCGTGGTGGCTGTTGGGAACGACAATTTTAACTGAGTCGGTCCTGCCGATGAGCTGAATCTGTGTGGCAGACCAGGTATCAAGACCGCCATAGATGTAAACGATATGGTTTGCCTTGTATTGGAGGTAGTTATAAATGAAGGCCATTGTTGCTGGATTATAAACTATTTTTG